>DASXIK010000163.1:0-3960 GCA_036498025.1 Chthoniobacterales bacterium | reverse complement strand
CGCCCGCCGGTTCCCGGATCGATTCAGCTGCAAGCTGTGAGAAGGAGGTAGCTTCCGGATTGACCTCAAGGAGCCGCCCCCTTCCGCCCGTGGCGCGCAACGCCCAATCCACGATGTAACCGAACATCGCGGTTGTCCCGGCCACGATAACCATGTCGCAAGGCCCCCGTTCCATGAAACTTTCGACCCGACGCAACTCGAACGGGTTCAATTGTTCACCGAACCAGACAACTCCCGGTCGCATGAGCGCGCCGCACTGCGGGCATTTCGGCAGACCCTGCGCGTCCCCGGCATCTTCACGATATTGAAAATCGCATCGCGAACAGCGGGTCACAAAAATATCGCCGTGGACCTGAACCATGCGGTCGGCAGCCACGCCCGAGCGGACATGCAAATTATCCACGTTCTGCGTAACCAACAGAAAATCCAGCCGGCCGTTGGCGAGCCGGGCGATCGCTTGATGCGCCGCATTCGGCGAGGCCGAGCGGATTTTTGCGCGCCGCTCCCGGTACCAATCCCAGACTAATTTCGGGTCGGCTGCGAAAGCTTCCGGCGTAGCCAGTTTCGCCGGATCGAGGTTGCGCCAATAACCATCCGGGCCGCGAAAAGTGGGGATGCCGCTTTCCGCGGAAACGCCGGCGCCAGTAATGACGAGGATGCGGGCTGACATGGCGATCAAGACTAGACAGGATTTGCAGGGCCGCCAACGCGGCGGACTCGCCGTGGTAAGATTAACGGGGTTTTTTCTCCCGGACTTGCTCCGATTTTCAGGACACGCTACCTTCGCGCATGCGCAGAGTTTTGAAATCAGCCGGCCAGCCGTTGGAGATCGAGCCACAGCAGAAATCCGTGTTCATCTGCATGTGCGGGCTTTCGAAAAATCAGCCGTACTGCGACGGCTCGCACAAGACCACCGCCGGGGAAGAGGACGGCAAAACCTATGAATACGATGGGCAGGGCCATCGTCGCGAAGTCTAAGGACCCGTGAGTGCGGATACCCTTTGCTGGACGGATATCCCGGTTGCGGATCTCGATCGTGCGATCAAATTTTACTCCGCTGTGCTGGGCAAGCCCGTAAGCAAACAATCCTTCGAAAATTTTTCCTACGGCTTGCTGCCGCATGAAGAGCAGAATGCATCGGGTTGTTTATGTGTGGCCAGTGACAGTGTCGGCAGCATCAATAAGCCCTCACAAAACGGGCCGCTGATTTATCTCTCGGTGGATGGCCGGCTGGATGAGGCCATCCAGGCGGTCGGTGCCAATGGCGGGAGCGTCTTGCAAGGCCGGCAGCCAATAGGCCCGCACGGTGTTCGCGCTGTCGTGCTCGATTCCGAAGGCAATCGCATCGCCATGCATTCATCGAGCTGAATGATCGGGGCGCATGCGCGCGCCAAAATCTTGTAGAGCGTCTGTGTCAGACGCCAGACCGCCGGAGCCGTCTCACCCGCCTTCGCATGGCTCCGGCGCGGCAAGCAGAGACGGCCTACAATTTTCCCGTTCACCGCGCCAAGGTGAGCGTGTAAACCAAGCCAAGCAGTCCACTCCCAATCACCACGGCCACAACGTTCCATTTCCATTTCAGGATTCCGATGAAAGTGAGCGCGCTCACTCCCGCGGCAAACCAATCAACCCGGCCTAACGGAAAGAAGACCTGCAGGGCGAACCAGACTGCCAGGTTCAGAATCACCCCCACGACGGCTGCGGTGACGGCGGAGAGTGCCGCCGCCAGCCTGGCGTTGCCACGCAGACGTTCGATATGCGGTCCACCGACCAGCACCCAGAGAAAGCAGGGCGTAAATGTGACCCACGTTGTCAGAAGCGCGCCGAGGGTCGCCGCCAGCCATGGCACCAAGCCATCCGGATGCTGCCACGCGCCCATGAACCCGACGAATTGCACGACCATGATGAGCGGGCCGGGCGTGGTTTCGGCCAGACCCAACCCGTCCATCATCTGCCCCGGCTGGAGCCAGCCATAATGACTGACCGCCTGTTGCGCTACGTAGGGCAACACGGCATAGGCGCCGCCGAAAGTGACCACCGCCGCCTTGCTGAAGAAGAAGCCCTCCTGAAACAAGGTGCTGTTCCAACCGCAAATGAATCCGGCAACGAGCGTGGGAGCCCACCAAAGTAGCAGACACGTGACGGCAATGCGGAGAGCACGGGACGTGGAAGGTCGCGTATGCTCCGGCGAGTCGTCAGCGTCTCCCAGGACAGATCCACCGTCGGACGATTCTGGAGTTGCGATGACGGAGAATTTTTCTGGCCAGAGCCGACCGCCCGCCAGGCCGATGAAGCCGGCGCAAAAAACGATCAACGGAAAGGGTACCTTCAGAAAAAAAATGGCGGCGAAGGCAGCGAGGGCGAGTCCCCACATGATTTCGTTTTGCAAAGCTTTACGCCCGATGCGAAGCAGCGCCGCGATAATGATGGCGGTCACGGCCGGTTTCAGCCCGTAGAAAATCGCCGCCACCGACGGCAGATGGCCAAAAGCGGCGTAGACATAACTCAGCGTCCAGAGAACGAAAATGGAGGGGATGACAAAAAGCGCGCCGGCCACAATCCCGCCCCGCGTCCGGTGCAGAAGCCATCCGATGTAGATGGCGAGTTGCTGCGCCTCCGGTCCGGGGAGCAGCATGCAGAAATTCAAGGCATGAAGGAAACGCGCCTGGCTGATCCAGCGCTTGCGTTCGACCAGCTCGGTTTGCATGAGAGCGATCTGACCGGCCGGGCCCCCGAACGAGATGAAGCCGAGCTTGCACCAGAAGCGCAGAGCTTCCCCGAAGCCGGGCGGCCGGACCGGGGCTGTGAGTTCTTGCCGCAATTTATATTTGCACGCCGAACCGGCGCACGACCACGGCCGTCAGGAGATAGGCCGCGATCATCACGACCAGGCCGGTCCCCAGGGCGATGGGAAAACTGACACCTCGCTTCAACAACAACGGCAGCCAGATGAAAAGGGTGAGCGAAGGCAGAACCATCCAAAAAATGCTCCACGAAAGCGCAGCGATCATCCCGGGATTCCGCGTGTCGCGATACAGCCAGACAAACGCGAGCAACGAAGTGAGCGGCAGCGAGGCCAGAACGCCGCCCCAAAACGAGCCGGCCCGCTTGGTGATTTCGGTGACGCCCACAATCGTTAGGGCGGAGAGCAAGACCTTGATGACATACACGGCCATAGCCTTGGACGGAAGTTACCGCGGATTGCCCGCCGGAGGAAACAAGGAATTCAACCCCGCTTGGAGCTTGATCGCCGCCAAAAGAATACTAAGCAATAGCCTTGGAGCATAAGCGGAATGACTGGTCACTCGCATAAGCCCCCGGATTTCAATCGCGTGTTCGCCTTCGGCGTGCTCCTGAATGTCATTTATGTGATCGCCCAGCTGGGTTTTGGCATTTTTGCCCATTCCCTTGCGCTCATCGCCGATGCAGGTCACAACATCGGCGACGTGCTCGGGCTGGTGCTCGCCTGGGCGGCCAGCTACCTGGTCACGCGTCCCTCCACGCCGCATCGCACCTACGGCTGGCGGCGCACCTCCATCATGGCCGCGTTGTTTAATGCCGCTTTTCTCTTTGTCGCCGTGGGTGCCATTACCTGGGAGGCGATCCGGCGGCTCAACCGCCACGACGCGGTCGATGCGAGTATCGTCATGTGGGTGGCGGCTGCCGGCGTGGTTCTGAATGGCCTGACCGCCTGGCTCTTTATGTCCGGACGAAAGACGGACCTGAACATTCGCGGCGCCTTTCTGCACATGGCCGCGGATGCCGCCGTCTCCGCGGGGGTTGTTTTGGCCGGCCTCGCCATTCGCTTCACCGGCTGGGTCTGGCTCGATCCGGTAACAAGTATTCTCATCAACCTCGTCATCGTGATCGGCACCTGGAGCCTTCTCCGCGAATCCTTCAACCTCGCGATCGATGCCGTGCCGGATAGCGTCGATCTGGCGGCGGTCAGGCGGTATTTGG
>DASXIK010000162.1:0-2505 GCA_036498025.1 Chthoniobacterales bacterium | reverse complement strand
AGCTGATGTCCAACCCACTTTCGAAAACGCTGATGGTCACCCCAACGCGGCTGGCCAAGAGATCATAGCCGCCGCCGTCTATGACTTCATGAAACAAAAGGCCTGCCGCATGATGCCGCCGGGCAGAGACAAGATATGCGGTCGGGAAATGGGCGCCAAGAGTAAAAGAGCTTCGACGATGCGGTCCGCGACATCCCGGAGGGCGCGAGTCTCGGTTTCGGCGGGTTTGCGGTCGTTGGAATGCCGATCAATCTCCATGGGCGGTCGCCAGGCACGGCGCCAGAAACTTGACCTGCGCCTCCAAGTCGAAGCGCGGCGGCGCGACGTTGCCCGCTGATGCGCCAGATATGGATCAGATCATCAGATCATCAAGAACGGACAAGTCAAGAAGGTGATCTTAGCGTTCACTGCGCCGATGCGGCCTCGCAACGATTGGTCTTGTCCGAATGTGTCGAAAAAGGGGTAATCGAGGCGGAATTGACGCCGCAGGGCACGCTCGCCGAACGGATGCGCGCAGCGGGCACCGGCATTCCGGCGTTCTATACGCCGGCGGTGGGCACCGAGCTTGCCGAGGGCGTGAAATTGCGCTGATCCGCAAAAATGGCGGAAAGGTACGGCTACCCTGCTGGTTAAACGCCGCAAACCATGCACGAAGGCCATAAGAGGTATGTGGGAGTCCAGCACCAACGGTCAGACGCCCTATATGCCCGAAATCCTTCACGGCCCCGAAATTCTGGGTCGGGTCGCTGCCTCGACGAACAATGTTAGCTTACGCGCGGTCGGCGTTCTTTCGCCCCCCTCAACACTTCGAGATCGCCGCCTCGGGCCAGAAGGCGCAAACTGGCTTCGCGTTGCGCTCCCTGCGCCGAGGAGTTCCATGATCTTATCCGCAAAGACCCGGGCAGGGTCCGGAGGGACAAGGCGGCGTATCCTCTTAGCGGCGGTGGCGCCGATTTCGCTGGCATCTTCCTTTTGGGCCCAAAATCGTTCGAGCGCGTTCCCGAAACAGCCAACAGTTGGAGCCTCGGCCAAGAAACCGGTTACGCCGTCTTCTATCACTTCCCCGCCCGCTACATCGGTTGCGACGACCGGCCGCCCACACAGCATGGCCTCGATGACGGCCAAGGGTAAACCTTCAATCCGGGAGGGCATCACCAGGACGTGATTTAGGGACCAAACTTTCTCTACATCCGCCACATGGCCCTCGAACACCACTCGGTCGGCGAGCTGCAGGCGTTGCGCCAAGCGTTCTAGACCGCCCCGGTTCTCCCCGTCGCCGTATAAGTGTAGCCGCCAATCCCGCGTCGCCCATTCTCGTCCCGCCAGCACCTCAAAAAGAATATCCTGGCCTTTGCCCGGTGGATCCAATCGCCCGACGCATGCAAACCGCAGTTCGCCATTTCGTCCGAGAGGCGGCCAAGGCGGCGACGCTTTATAGTTGACATTAAAAGGATTGCGGACCACCTCTGCATTGGAAAGCTCACAGCCGATCTGTTTTTCCGCTATCCGAAGGTTTGCATCAGAAACAAAATAGCATCGTAACCCCGCAGCAAGGGCAGCCCGGTAGCGTTCGGCTAAAGCGTCAGCGGGCCACCAAAAATACTGATTGCACTGAACTATAATGACAAACGGCAAACGTTTGGCGACACACATCTCAAGCAAATCGAGTGGCGGAAATGGTGCCCCGTCGGAGATCACCACAAAATCCGGAGATCTTGCTGCAATCATCCGTTCAAATTCGAGCGTCGTGGCTGTCTTTTCGGGTGAGACCAAAGCACGCCACGCACGCTTTCGCAGCGGATACGCCGTAGGCCGAAACCACACCTCTATACCGCGCTCGGTCAAATTCAGAGTCCGTGGATGAGGCGGCGACCATCCGACGACACTTGCGGAAACAGTAAACTCCTCGGCCGCAAGGTTTATTGCGGCCCGGGACCAAAGTTCCTCGGCACCACCCCAGGCTACGTTGCCCACTGAGGAAACGAACAGGATGCGTTTTTGTGCCACCAATAACTCCTACCGTAGCCCGCTCTTTCCAGCATACTTGCTTGTACCCACATTCCCGGAGCGGCGCGGGGTTTTCAGTGCGCTCTTGCCAATTCCGAGCTGGAATTCAGCACTCTTGGGGCGGAGGGGGCGGCGCGAGAGACCGGTGGACGGGTGCAGCGGATCGGGGTACGCTCAGATGCGAATTCGATGCGCCGGTAGTATACCAGCTTGAGCTATCAAGCGCACCTGCACAGCTGGACAAGGTCGCGCACCCCATCGTGGGCAAGGTCGAGTGGCCTTCCGGGCCGAGCGTTGGAGCGGCACGGCAGCTGCGACCACTCCCGGTTTAGAAGTCCCCGACGCGGCGGAGCCGGGGGTCATGGACCGCACCGTGCGGCGCGAACATGGGTACTACTTAACTTTGCAGATGATCGACCTAGTCCGATCAATGCGTGGGTAAAGTACATTGGCGGGGCGTGTATCGGGGCGCTCGTGTTTTGGTTGCACTTCTGTGCG
>DASXIK010000161.1:0-3838 GCA_036498025.1 Chthoniobacterales bacterium | reverse complement strand
TCCCCTCCAATCCGCAACCGATGCTCAAAGAACTGCTCGAGCCGTCCGATCTGGAGGAATAAGCGCGGACCGTTTGGTGGGGCGCCGCAACCCGAGTGAAGTAGCGGCCGGGCTTTCAAACTCTGTCGAGCCGGCCCGCTGATAGTCGCATGTGTCATCCCGACTCGCGCAGAAGAGAAGGACCTCCCGCTGCTCGCGCTGGACGTCACGCTCCGGTCCCTTGAGTGTCGCTCGCGTTGTCGGTGGGATCCCTCGCCGTCTTCGCTGGCTCGGGATGACAAGCACGGAGGCTTTTCGCGCCAGCGGCCCCAACACCCAAGGCGCGTCCTGAAACACGAGCACAAAGTATCACCGCGCGCTTCTGACTTGGACGTTGAGCGTTGGACGTTGAACGTTTGCTGCAAAGTCCCGCAAAAAACTTAAACAACCCCACCGGGGCAGGATCAGCCTACAACACGTCGTTCCATGTGCTCTTGTCCTTGAGCATGATTTCGCGCAGGAGGCGAATGGGCGGCATCCCGTGGTTGAGCAGTTCGTTGTGGAATTTGAGAAGCGAAAAGTCGTTGCCCTGCTGCGCCTGATAATCGTAGCGCAACTTTAAGATCTGCAATTTGCCCAGCGTATAGTTGAGGTAACCGGGATCGAACGTTCCGCGCATGGCTTCGGCTCGCGCCGGCTTCTGTTCGTAATAGCAATTCTCCTCAAAAAACCTGGTGGCCTCGTCGATGGTCATGTTCTGCGTGTGCATCTTGATGGAAACGCAGAGCCGGCATAAGCGCAGAAGCGCTTCATCCGCCTGGGCCATCCGGTATTTCGCCGCCCTCTTGATTTCTTCCTCGCTCGGCGTGCTCGACGTCGAACTGCCGTAGCCTTCGTCCAGTAGCATTTTCTCGCAGTAATGCGCACAGCCTTCGATGAAGGCGTAACTGCCGAAGATCTTCTCCACCTTGGTCGCGGACGAGGCATTCAACTTCAGAAACTGCACGTAATGGCCGGGGTAAGCCTCATGGATGGAAATGATATCCGAGGTGTAATAGTTGAACGAGGTAAGCCACTCTTCCTTTTGTCTGTCCGTCCACTCCGTCTCGGTCGGGGTCACATAATAGAAGGCTTCGGTCGCGCGCTTCTCAAAAGGACCGGGCGTGTCCATGGATGCGAAGGTAGTGGCCCGGCGATATTGCGGCGTCTCTTTCACCTGCGCCCGCACTTCCGAGGGAATGGCGATCATCTTGCGCGCCGCCACGTATTTCCGGATTTGTTCCAGATTTTTGGCCACGTCGGGAATGAGATTCTCCGGCGTGGGATGCTCGCTCTGGATCTGCTTGAACACCTCGATGGCCGCCTTATCCGGGTCGACGGTCCTGGCAGCGGCGGCAAAGGCGTCCTGTTCTTCCTTCAGCTTGGCCATTCCCAGTTCGAGCAGCGTGGCCGGCGGCATATCGACCAGCTCCGTCTCCGCCAGCATGCGACGATACTTCTCCTCCCCCAGGGCGAAATCGGCCGAGGCCTTGGGCAACTTTTCCCGCTCCAGCCAGCCGGCGTAATCCGCCAGAGCCGCCGCCGCTTTCCGGTTGGCATCGAGGAATTCCGCCTTGATCCGGTCGTCTTTCAGGTCCTTGACCGCGTCCACCAGGTTTTTACGCAAAAAATCAGCCGAACCGCGGGCGATCTGAATGGCCAGTTCGACGTACGGTTTGGGGAGGACCGGATCGAGGTTCGTTTTGGCGGCAATCAAGACATTCGGAATTTGCAACTCGATCAGGACAATGCTGTGCACTCGGTCCTCCAGGGCCGCAAAATTTCGCTTGATGTAGATGTTCACATCCGCCGCGCGCGCGTAGACCATGGGGTTGCGTTCGTAAGTGGCCATCTCTTGCCGCTCGAAAAGTTCTCGTTTGATGGCCGCCTGCAGGATGCGCAGGTCGATGGATGAGCGCTCACTTAGCTTATCGAGGTCGAATTTCTTCAGGCGGTCGTCGAACCGTCGCAGGCGCATGAGTTCCGCGTCCAACGCGAGCCGGCTGTAATCGGCGGTTTTGCCATCAAGTTCGTGGAACCCCAGGGAAACGGCCTGGAGAGGATGCGCCGCCAAATGGCCCTTAATGTATTCCCAGGCAACGATTTCGAACTCGGCGTCGGGCGTTTGCCCAGCCGGGGCGGTCGGGAACGACAGGCAGCAAAACGCGATGACGGCAGGCAAGCGGAGGACTTTCATCGTGATCAACTGAAGGCAGGACGGGGGCCAGTCTAGCCGACGCTTTGCGCGTTGCCAAAAATTTCCGAATGGGCGATTGTCTCGGGCGCTTCGACCCCCTGCGCGTTACCATGAAAGCACGTTTTGCCCTCCGCACGCTTCCCGGTCTCCTGCTTTGTGCCCTGGTTTGCGGCAGTCCCATGCACTTCGCCCGGGCGGCCAGCGACGAGACCGAGGACAACGGCTACGAGCAGATCGCCATCTTCGCCAAGGCGATCCAACTGCTCCGCCAGGATTACGTGGACGGCAGCAAAACGGGCTACCACGATCTCATTACTTCCGCGCTGAAAGGAATGCTTTCCTCGCTCGATCCCCACAGTCAGTACATGGATCCGGACGATTTCCGCGACATGCAGGACGACACCCGGAGCCGTTTCAACGGCCTGGGCATCGAAGTTTCCATGAAGAACGGGCTGCCCACGGTCGTCGCTCCCATGGAGGATACCCCGGCCGGCAGGGCTGGAATTCTGTCCGGCGATCAAATCCTTAAGATCAATGCCACCGCTACGGATAAAATGGATCTGCAGGATGCCGTCAATCTGCTGCGCGGCGCGCCCGGTCAGAAAGTCACCCTCACGCTGCTGCGCCCGGCGACCAAGGAAGTGAAGGAATATACGCTCGAGCGCGTGGAGATTAAATTGCAAAGCGTCAAGGGCACGCGGTTGCTCGACCCGGAGCTGACCGGCCCGTTCAAGGTCGGTTACGTGCGTTTGATTCAATTCAACGAGCCGACCGCGGATGAATTATCCAAGGCCCTCGACACCCTGCAGAAGGAGGGCATGCAGGCCCTCATCCTTGATCTGCGCAATAATCCTGGCGGACTGCTGAACAGTGCGGTCGACGTCTGCGCGCAATTCCTGCCGCCGAACACCAAGGTCGTTTCCACGCAGGGGCGGGCCGCTTCGCAGCAGCGCGATTACGCCACTTCCGCGGTGGCGAAGGAGCGCCCCGCGTTCCCTCTCGCCGTGCTCGTTAACGAAGGCAGCGCCAGCGGCGCGGAAATCGTGTGCGGCGCGCTCAAGGACTTGCACCGCGCCATCATTGTGGGCGAAACCACTTTCGGCAAAGGCTCCGTGCAAAACGTGCTGCAGTTGCCCGACGGCTCGGCCCTGCGTTTCACCACCGCAAAATATTACACGCCCAGCAAGAATGTGATTCACGGCAACGGCGTCACTCCCAATATCAAGGTGCCGATGACCGCCGAGCAGGAACGGCAGCTCTTCTCCATCCGCGGCGAGAACCTCAAACCGGAAGAGGACAAAAACCTGATCAAGAGCAAAGACCCGCAGATGCTCCGCGCCATCGATGCGCTCAAGGGCGTCATGATTTTCGCCCAGCAAAATACCGGCAAGTCCGAAACCATCAAGAAGTAGTGGAGGGACGACCTCCGCTTCCCGGGCCTGATTCCGGGGAGCACAGGCCGCTGGCCGGTGGCGTTCGGCGGCCTCGCCGAACGCGTTGCGAGTTCAATCAACGTCTGCAGGATGATGCCTGCTCAAAGTGTTCGTGGCGAGGCCGCCACGAACCACAGGCCAGCGGCCTGTGCTCCCCGGACTGGTTTTCGGCGCGTTAGGCTGAAGCGCA
>DASXIK010000160.1:0-2709 GCA_036498025.1 Chthoniobacterales bacterium | reverse complement strand
ATCTCTTCGGGGCGTCCCGCGCGGCCCATGGGGATGTGTTCCTCGACTCCCTTACGGGCTTTCGGGTCATCCTTCCACGCGTCGTTGATCGGCGTAAGGATTGCACCCGGTCCGATGGCGTTGACGCGAATATTGCGGTCGGCATATTCTAGCGCGAGGCTGCGGGTCATGTTGTCCATGCCGCCCTTGCTGATCGAGTAGCTCAAGTACTTGGGCTTGGGGATCAGTTGATGGACGCTGCTGGTATTGAGAATTAGGCCGCCGCCGCGCGTGAGGAAGTGGCGGATGGCTTCACGCGAGCACATGAAAGCGCCACGAATATCGACGGCGAGAACGCGGTCGAAATCCTTCATCTGAACATCTTCGGTGGCGTCGGCTTTCTGGATGCCGGCGTTGTTGATCAGGACGTCGAGATGGCCCAGGGCAGCTATGGTTTGCGCGAACATGGCAACCACCTGATCTTCCTGAGAGACATCGGCCTTGACCATGATGACTTTCTGCGCGGGGTCTGCGCGCGCGGCTGTGATCTGCTTTTCGGCAGCGTCGGCTTCGGCTTGCGCGTAGTAATTGACGGCCACATTGGCGCCGTCTTGCGCGAACCGGATGGCCGTGGCGAGACCGATTCCGGAGCTTGCTCCGGTGACCAATACATTCTTTCCTGTTAGTTTACCCATGGGTCTATGTTCTATCACCTTGAAGTGGTTTTAAGCTGATGCCAGCTTGAGTGGTATCCTCCGGTTGAGGGCGCATGGTCTTCCGCCGGTTGTGGTGTGGTCTCGCATTTGTCGGAGCGCTCTGCGCGTTTCAACGGCCGTTTCGCGAGTATCCGGGAGTGGAATACATGTCGTTCGAGCGTCCGTCGGACTGGCAGGAGAAGACGGAGTTCGCCTTCGCTCGACTGATGTTCCCGGGCGGCTGGAATGACGGCTATCGCGGGCGGTTCGACGGCGACTGGCGCGAAGGCCTCACGCTTTGGACGCAGGATTTCCCCCGTGCCGACCGGCATTTCTCGCAAGCCTTGCGGAGGCTGACCCGCGTGCATGTGCGCAGCGTGGAGCAGTGCGTGAACCTGGACGAAGGCGACGCTTACGACTGGCCGTGGCTCTACGCCGTGCAGGTGGGCGAGTGGGGTCTGACGAATCAGCAAGCGGCGGAGTTGAGGGATTACCTGTTGCGCGGCGGGTTTTTCATGGCCGACGATTTCCATGGTGCGACCGAATGGCAGGTTTTCGAAGAGCGGATCAAGAAAGTCTTTCCGGACCGGCCGATTGTGGACCTGGACGACCGGGATCCGATTTTTCACACGGTTTACGACCTGAGCAAGAAGCTGCAAGTGCCGGGCGCGGCGCATCTTCGGCAGGGGTGCAAGGCATGCAACGAGGGCGGTCAGGGCGCCTACTGGCGAGGCATTCTGGACGACAAGGGTCGCGTGATGGTGGCGATTTCGTATAACTCCGACATTGGCGACGCGTGGGAGTATGCGGATGATGCGAACTATCCAGCTCCGTTTGCGGATGTGGCGATGCGGCTGGGCGTGAATTACGTCGTATACGCTATGACACATTAAAGCGGGCGAGTGTGGATTCTCACCGTTTATACTAGATAGGTTATCCCTCGAAACTACCTCAATGCCCTGACGGGTCTGCGCTTCTTTCTGGCCCTGTGGGTTGTGCTGCATCATATGACCGGTACGGGCATGATGCTGGAGCACTGGGCGCTTTCGCTTCCTCACGACATCTATACGCTGATTCGCGACGGCTATCTTGCTGTAAGCGCATTCTTTGTGCTTTCGGGCTTCGTGTTGATGCAGAGCTATGGCAGCACGGTTTGGACGCACGTGAGTTTGATGCGGTATGCGCGCGGACGTTTCGCACGCGTTTATCCGGTTTATATATTGAGCCTGCTGCTTGTGGCGCCTTACATCTCGCTGGCGCGGGTTCCGAATAAGACGGGGCTGGTGGCGAACTACGTCTTGCTGTTGCAGGGCTGGACGGGAACGCTGCCGGTGAGTTGGAATACGCCGGCGTGGTCGCTTTCCTGTGAGATGTTCTTCTATCTTTGCTTTCCCGCGGCTGTGTTGGGAATGCGGAAGCTGAGCGGACGAATGTCGGTGGTTGCGGCGGTCGGCGTTTGTTTCCTGCCGGCGCTGATGTGGAAGTTGGGCGTGCCGGATTCGTTCAAACCGTTGATCCATCTGGCGGATTTTCTGTTGGGGATCCTGGCGTCGCGGGCATATGAGGTTTTGCGCGGACGATTGACGGGTCGCGGGTACTGGTTGTACGTGCCGGGGACGGCGGCAGTTGTGGCGTTGATGCTGAATCCGTTGATGATTCCGGCAGTGCTCGATCTGAACGGCTTTCTGCGTCCGTTTACGGCGTTGACGTTGGTGGGGCTGGCGCTGAGCGGCGGATGGCTGGCTGAGGGCCTCGAGTCGCGGGTATCGGTTTTTCTGGGTAAGGCTAGCTACGCGGTCTACATTTTGCACATTCCGTTGCTGTGGTCCTATAAGCGCTGGGCGATTTACTGGTTACCCGGTCTGTCGGACGCGTGGATGGCGGCGATTTATGTTTGCGGAGTGGTGGCGGTTGCGGCAGTGGTGTACCGGTTCTTTGAGGAGCCGGCGAACCAGTATCTGCGGACTGCACGGCGGGTTCAGGGATCGGCGCGGGAGCGGTTGGGTGCGGCGGGGTTGGACCTGGCGGCTTAGCG
>DASXIK010000159.1:0-3299 GCA_036498025.1 Chthoniobacterales bacterium | reverse complement strand
GCCCACTTCCTTGATGTCGTAACGCTGATTGTTACTCATCAGCTTGATCGCCTGGCCCGCTTCCATTTTCCCTGAGACCATGCGCACGTAACCGACCACTCCGCGGTAAACATCAAACACCGAATCGAAAACGAGCGCGCGCAGGGTATCGTCTTCCGGCGGCTTCGGCGGCGGAATCCGCTTCACGATGGCCTCGAGAATTTCCTCGATGCCGACGCCCATCTTGGCGCTGGCGTCGATCGCTTCCTCGGCGGGAATGGCCAGGATCTCTTCGAGTTGCCGGTGAACCGACGGAACATCGGCATTGGGCAAGTCGATCTTGTTAATCACCGGCACGAGCGTGAGACCCTGCTTGTGGGCCAAATGCACGTTGGCCACCGTTTGCGCTTCCACTCCCTGGGCCGCATCCACGATGAGCAGCGCTCCTTCGCAGGCTGCCAGGCTTCGCGAAACTTCATAGGCGAAATCAACATGACCCGGTGTGTCCAGGAGGTTGAGCCGGTAGGTCTGACCCGATTTGGCGGTGTACTTCATGGCCACGGGATGCGCCTTGATGGTGATGCCGCGCTCCCGTTCCAGATCCATGGAGTCGAGCAGTTGATCCTGCTTTTCGCGCTCGTGAATCGTGCCCGTGGTCTCCAGCAGCCGATCCGACAAGGTGGTCTTGCCGTGGTCGATGTGCGCGATAATGCAAAAATTGCGCGTATGCTCGATGGCCATGGAGACCGCACTATGGGGGCGTGCGCTGGGTGGGTCAACGGTCGGCCCTCGGGCAGAAGATACTCGACGAAACAGCAAAGCCCTCGTTAATTTGGGAGAGAGTCATGCCGAAACTGATCATCACCACGCAGGCACAAGGAAAAATCGGGTACGAATTCACCGAGGAACTGGTCACCATCGGCCGTTCCCCGGATAACATGATCATCATTGAGGATCCCTCCGTCTCCAGCCGGCATGCGCAGCTGGAACGCAGCGGGGAAACCTATCGGCTGAAAGACCTGGACTCGACTAACGGCACGAAAGTAAACGGTTTGCCCGTGACCGAAACCACGCTGCGTTTCACTGATCGCGTCCGCTTTGGCGGAGTCGACTCCCGTTTTGAATCGGACACGCAGGGGTCGCAACCTTTGCCGGAGCTCGGCCGGATCGAAGCCGCCCCCGCGGAAATGAGCGCGGCCCCCGTGGATTTTACCAATGCCTCTCCTTTTCCCCGGCGAAAAAAAGACCAGGACCCGGTGCGCACGGCGATTCTCGCCGGAGCAGGCGTCGCCGTCCTGGCGTTTCTTTGCAGCATGGTGGCGGTTTTCTTCTTTATGCACGCCCCCGTGCTGTGAAGCTGGAGGGCGCCGCGCTGTCGGCGCCCAATATTAGGGACACGACGGCGCGTGTCCCTCCAATGGTTAACCTCGCGCCCGGAGGTTCGCCGTGGCGAAAGGGCGTTGCCGAATCCCAAGCGGCGGCGCCGCTCAAAAATTCGCGTACTTTGCGCGCACCTCCTCCGGACTAACGCCGGAATCACGCAACGCCCGCAAACTCAGAGATGCATGTCGTTTCGCCAGGCGCCGGCCCAATTCATCAACCACTAATGCCGCGTGAAAAAAAGCCGGCGGCTCTTTCCCGAGAGCCCGGTAAAGCAGAATCTGCCGAAACGTGGAAACGAGCAGATCTTCGCCACGCACTACTTCCGTCACGCGCATGGCCGCGTCGTCCACCATCACTGCGAGTTGATAGGCCGGGACGTCGTCCCGCCGCCAGACAATAAAATCGCCAAAATCCCGTCCGGCCACGGCGCGTTGTTCGCCCAGGTGCAGATCGAGAAAACGCATCTCCTCGGCCGCGGGCACGCGAAAACGCCAGTTCACGCCGGCGGGCTGGACGGGCGCAGCCAGCGCGCCCGCGCGCGCGGACCGGCACGTGCCGGGATAAATTGGCTCTTCATTCTCGTCATGCGGAGCTGCCGCCGCCTCGGCCACATCTTTGCGGGAGCAACTGCATGGATAAACATGCCCGGCTCGGACAAGCTCCTGAAGCGCGAATAGATACTGGGAACGTCTCTCACTCTGCAAGTAGGGAGCAAAAGGCCCGCCCACATCGGGCCCTTCCTGCCAGGCCAGCCCGAACCACTTCAAGTCGTCCATGATGGCCTCGCGAAATTCAGGCCGACACCGCGCCCCATCGATATCCTCGATGCGCAGGATCAATTCGCCGCCGGCCGCGCGCGCCCGCTCCTGCGCGCGCCAGAAAGTCATGGCGTGCCCGAGGTGCAGGTAGCCCGTGGGAGAGGGCGCGATCCGGCCGCGGTAAGGAATTTCAGATTTCAGTTTGGCGATTTCAGTTTAAAGTCTGCGCTCATTTCCACGTCCGTGCAAAACAAGCGCCTCCTTCTTTTCGATATCGACGGGACTCTTATCCAATCCGGACGCGCCGGGGTCTTTGCCTTGCAACGGGCCCTGGCCGAACGCTTCGCCGTTCAGGATGATCTTGGCGATATCGAAATCGCGGGCATGACCGACTCCGGCATTGTCGCCAATATTCTGAGCAAGCATCAGATTCCGCCGACCCGGGAAAGCGTGGCCGCCTTTCTCGATTCCTATGTGCACTTTCTCTCCCTGGAGCTGCCGCAACGCGTGGGTCGTGTCCTGCCCGGCGTCCTCGAGTTGCTGGAAAAATTAAAGGCGCGCTCGCACGTTGTCCTCGCCCTGCTCACGGGTAACGTCTCCCGCGGCGCCAAACTCAAGCTGGAGCATTATGGCGTCTGGCATTTCTTTGAGTTCGGCGCTTTTGCCGACGACCACCACGATCGCAACGAGCTGGGGCCGTTCGCCCGCGCCCGCGCCCGGGAGAAACACGGACACGAATTTGCCGCGACGCAGATCGATGTCATCGGCGACACGCCGCGCGATATTGCCTGCGGCAAGGCGATCGACGCGCGTACCATCGCCATCGCCACGGGCATCTGCTCGCGCGACGCTCTGGCCGCGCATCACCCCGATTTCTTATTTGATGATTTGGCGGACGTGGATGAAGTCATCCGCTTGCTTGGCTGGTAGGAGGGCGTCTAAAAAGTGGCGCTCAGGCATCAGGTCTTGCGGATTTTTCCGGGGCGCGCCGCCGCTTCCGCGGCCGCCCGAAGCAGTACGGCAATCGTTTTTTCGACGTTTTTCGCGATATCGAATTGGGAGGCGCGTTTCAGGATGCCTGGGCGCGCGGCCGAGCGCCGGGTTGAATCCGACCAGAGCTCAATGGCCTGCCGCAGCGCCGCGACGTCATCCGGTCGCTCGATGATGGAGCCGTGAATC
>DASXIK010000158.1:0-6494 GCA_036498025.1 Chthoniobacterales bacterium | reverse complement strand
CAACAGCCGCGCGGGTCATTGTCAGCCCGGAGATTAGTGCAGATGAAAAGGTAGCGGGCGCGTTGGGCCATGGGAATGGGCCATCTTAAAACGAGAACGCCAAAGTCCAAGAAAACACTGGAAGCGTGGAAAATGTGGCACAAATCAGGCTGCCTGTGGAAGGCCTCTTGAGTTGGCCTTTCAAATTGCTGCGAACGCGCAAGGAGACGGCACCGGAAGTTGCTCCGCCCCCGCCGCCTGCCTCTCCCATTCCGGAGGAGCCAGCACCCCCAAAAACTCCCGAGAAGATTGCTCCGATCAAACTGAGTCAGCTGCAGGAGGCTGCCCTGATCAACTCGCTCCGGTCAAAAGCGGCGCACGCTCTTTAGGATTTAGCGTTGTCTGGCCACGACGATGAGAGGCCGATTGTCCAAGCGCTTGCCCTTTTCTGAAAACATTGCCCCGCGATCAGGGTTGGCCGGGTTTGAGATCGTCGAAATCGCGCCGGACTTTTTCAATCCCTTTCCGGTAGCCTTCCGCGTCGCCGTAATCAAAGAAATACTGGTAGCGGCTATGCACCCCTTTCATGCGCAGCGCGTGCTTGATGGGACACCAGTATTGCTCGGTCCGCGCGGCAATCTCCGTGACATAAGCGAAGGTGCCATTGGCGTAGCCGCAGTACTGGCAGTTTAGTTTTTCGATGCCGTTCAGGTAGGCCAGCCGATGGCGATCGAGCAAGATGAAATCGGACCGCCGCACCCTGGGAATACCGTAGATGGGAAAGCAGATCATTTGATAGATGGTGATCGTGAGATCGAGAAAAGCGATGGGCAGGAGCATGAACCAGATCAAGGGCGTGGTCAGCAGGACGAACAAAGTGGAATCGCGCAGATAACGAACGAAGCGCTTGCGGAATTCCTTCTGCCCGGCCCGGGCTTGTTTCGTGAAATGAACTTTTCCCCGGCGCACCTCGTAATGGAACTCCTGCTGCTTCCTCTGCAGCTCGCGCAAGAGATTGCCTTCAGCCTCGCGAAATTGGGCGAATAATGTTTCGAGCCGGTCGATCATGCGGACCTCATTCCCGGGTGCAGCCAGGATTACTGCGGGGTCCTAGGATCATCTAGCGAGGGTTGCGTGATGTGAGTCTAGCCCATCCAACGCACAACGCGCTGAAAAGATTTGCACCGCTCTCCGACCCAGCCCGGCCCGGCTCCTGAAAGATGCAAAATCCGCCACGTGTGGTTGGCTCATTGAGTGCGACGCAAAGGCAGGAAGAAACCAAAGGCGCCGAAGGAATCGGAGTTTCATCACAGCGTTTACGTCATCCTGCTGCGGAACTCGGTGCTGAAAGAGCGAGGCGTCTTGCGATTAAATCCACGGCGCGACCCCTTGAAGCCGTGCATTTACGTCGGCATGACGGGACTGCCGGTGGATCACCGTTTCGAAAATCACAAGAACGGATACAAGTCGGCACGCGTGGTGGAGAAGCACGGGCTGCGATTATTGCCGGAACTTTACGAGCACCTGAACCCGATGCCCTTCGAGGCGGCCGCACAGATGGAGAAGGATCTCGCGGAAGACTTGCGAGCGGCGGGTTACACGGTCACAGGCGGGACATGAGCAAACGCTGCCGGCGGACTTTTTGCCGACGTTTTCGGCGGTTCCCGGTTTTTCACTCGCCTACCCCTCGCAGCCGGGCGGAGATTATAGCATGCGCCATTTGATCTCATGGGCCACGGGAGTTTGCCTAACAATAATGAGCACGCTGGCACTCCTGGCGCCTGCCAAGTTGCCGCCGTTGATGAAAGCGGTGGTGGCCCATCAATATGGAGGACCCGAAGTCTTACACCTGGAGGATGTGCCCCTGCCGGTAGCACAAGAGAACGAAGTGCTCGTTCGCGTGATCGCCAGCGGAGTGAATCCCGCTGATCCGCTGATCGTTTCCGGCAAGTACGCCCGGGAATTTGGGACACATCTGCCGCTCGTGCCAGGCTATGACATGGCGGGGATTATTGATAAGACCGGCGCGAAAGTGACGAAGCTGCACGCGGGCGACGCCGTTTACGCGTACCTGCTGTGGGGCGGTGGATGGGCCGAATATTGTGTGACCAATGAAGGAGAAGCCGCCCTGAAACCGAAGTCGCTTACTTATGTGGAGGCGGCCGCTGTTCCCCTGGCCGCGCTGACCGCATGGCAGGCGCTGGTGGACGCCGCGCACCTGACCGCCGGGCAAACCGTCCTCATCCAGGGTGGCTCAGGCGGCGTGGGCAGCTTCGCCATCCAGATCGCCAAAGCACGCGGTGCCCGCGTGATCGCGACCGCTTCGACGGCCAATCAGGATCTGCTCAAACAGTTAGGCGCGGATGTGGCCATTGATTACACGCGCACGAAGTTTGAAGAGGTGGCGCGGGACGTGGACGTCGTGCTCGATACTGTCGGGGGCGAAACCCTCGCGCGCACCTACAGCGTGGTGAAGAAGGGAGGGATCATCACGGCAATTCGCGGAGGGCTCGACCGGGCCGAACTGGACCGGCATGGGATTCGCGGAACCGGGATCTCCTCGCATCCCGACGCCGCCGAACTGGCCGAGATTTCCAGATTGATTGAGGAGAAAAAGATTCGGCCGATCGTTTCGCAAGTTCTGCCTCTCAGCGACGCCACCGCGGCGGACAAACAGGCGGAGACGCACCACACCCGTGGGAAAGTTGTCTTTAAAATCGGGGACGAGAACTGAACACTCCGGGAAGCCAGCAGTAGAAGTGGGCAATCTTGCTGTCCCAGCCGCGCCGAATTTTGCATAGTTGGGGCGAATGCGCCCGTCAATGATCGATCCTTCGCTCCCTTTAATCGATTTGCACCGCCACCTCGATGGGTCCGTTCGCCTGTCCACCATTCTCGAGCTCGGAAGGCAACACCGAATCAAACTCCCGGGCACGACCCTGCAGGAATTACGGCCGCATGTTCAGGTGATGGAACGTCAGCCGGGCGTGATGGCCTTTATTTCCAAGATGCTCTGGATGACAGCGGTGCTGGCGGACGAAGAGGCCTGCCGGCGCATCGCGCGGGAAAATGTGGAAGACGCGCAACGGGAAGGCATTGATTACATTGAGTTGCGTTTCAGTCCATGGTTCATGGCCGAACCGCATGGACTCGATCCGGGCCGCGTGACTGCGGCGGTCGTGGAGGGCGCACTCGAAGGAGCGGAAGCCACGGGCGTGCAAGTACAACTTATTGGCATTCTCAGCCGCACCTACGGCGCGGAAATTGCCGGCCAGGAACTGCGCGCCTTGCTCGCCCACCGGTCCGACATCACCGCGCTCGATCTGGCCGGCGACGAAGCGAATTTCCCGCCTCGATTGTTCGAAGAACATTTCCGGCGCGGCCGCGATGCCGGATGGCGCATTACCGTTCACGCGGGTGAAAGCGCCGGACCGGAGAGTGTCTGGGAGGCGTTGCGCCTGCTCGGGGCCGAGCGCATCGGACACGGTGTTCGCGCGCTGGAAGATGACGCGCTCGTGGAATTCCTGAAGGAAAATCGCATTGGCATCGAGGCCAACCTCACCAGCAATGTACAAACCAGCACCGTCACCGACCTGGCCAGTCATCCGCTGCGCGCCATGCTCGAACGCGGTCTTCGCGCCTCCATTAACACTGATGATCCCGGAGTGAGCGCGATCGATCTCCTTCACGAGTTCAACATCGCTGCTCCGGCCGCCGGTCTAACCACCGAGCAAATCCAGCGGTGCCAGCGGCACGCGTTGGAAACCGCCTTCCTCACGGAGAAGCAAAAGGAACAGCTGCGGCAAAAACGGGGAACCGTCCGGGCGCCGAAGAAATAATCCTGCTCAGGAGAAGAACTTCGGCAGCACGTTGGCGACAAAATCCACCAGGAAGTGGCCGATCATGTTGGCCACAAGATCGCGATGCCAGAGATAGAAGCCCGCCAAAATGGCGCCCAGCGCCAGCGCGATCAGAATATTGGCGGCGCCTCCCGTCCAATGTCCCACGCCAAAGATAATCAAAGGAATGCCCGCGGCGACAAAGCGATTCAAGCCCAGAGCCTGCAGGCGTTCGATGGCATAACCACGGTAAAACAATTCCTCGACGACGCCCGCGCGCAGGACCACCAGCGTAACCATCCAGAGAGGAAGCTTGTCGAAGGCAGCGGAGGCTGGCCCATGACCGTAGTTGAGGAGATGGGCGAGCAGGCCCCCGACCACGATGCATGCGACAAAAATCACCAGACCCCAGAGAATCGATTTGATTAGGCCGCGGGTGCCCAGGCCAATCGATGACAAAGGCAGGCGCTCACCCTTTCGGATCAACAGAATCAGCCCAGCGCCGCTCGCCCAGAAAAGCGCTTCCCGCAGAATCACGGCCGGCAATGGCAGGTTCGGCCACAAAAAACCGACAGCCTGGCGAATAATGAGCATGCCAAGAAGTGCGAGGACCAGGCCCAGCCAGGAAATAGCGGGCAGGCTCCGGGGACGAAACGGGCCGTCCGTGGTCATATATGTAAATAAGATGCCACCAATGCCACGTTTGGATTCAAGAAAGACTGCCGGGCCCCCGGTTTCCGATTTGCGGTTTAGCGTTCCCGGCGTCAGCGTCAGCTTCTCGACAAGATGAAAGTCGGCGGTCAACATTTTCGCACCATCTGGTTGAAACCAGGAGCCCCGGAAGTTGTCCAGCTCATCGATCAAAGATTTCTGCCGCACCAGTTTATCGTGGAGGAAATTACGACGGTCGCGCAAATGGCGCGGGCCATCCGGGAGATGCATGTGCGCGGCGCCGGCTTGATTGGAGCAGCCGCCGCCTACGGCATGTATCTGGCCGCTCTGGAATCGGCACGGAACGGTTCCACGCCGAATAGCCTAACGACTCTGGCCGGACAATTGCGGGAGACGCGGCCGACAGCCATAAACCTCGGCTGGGCGATCGATCGGCAGATGAAGAGCATCGCGGGCGGAAAGGACGTCGCTGAGCAAATCCTCATCGCCCGGGAAACAGCTGTGGCCATGGCGGATGAGGATGCCGAGCATTGCCGGCGCATCGGCGAGCAGGGATTGCCGCTGATCGAAGAGATCGCGCGTCAGAAGGGAGGTCAGCGCGTCAATGTGCTGACCCATTGCAACGCCGGCTGGCTCGCTTTTGTCGATCACGGATCGGCCACGGCGCCCATCTACACGGCCCATGATCGCGGATTGCCCGTGCATGTTTGGGTGGACGAAACCCGGCCGCGCAATCAGGGATCGAAGCTGACCGCCTGGGAATTGGGGGAGCACGGAGTTCCCCACACCATCATTGCGGATAATACCGGCGGCCATCTCATGCAGCGCGGGAACGTGGATCTGGTCCTCGTAGGGAGCGATCGCACGACCCGTGCAGGCGATGTGGCCAACAAGATCGGAACGTATCTGAAAGCGCTGGCCGCCCGGGACAACGGCATTCCCTTTTATGTGGCTCTGCCATCCTCGTCGTTTGATTGGAGCCTGCGCGATGGGGCCGATATTCCGATTGAAGAGCGCGGCGCCGAAGAGGTCACATCCGCGCAGGGATGGCTTGACGGCAAAGGCGTGGAGATCAGCCTGGCCCCGGAGAAGAGCCCGGCCGCCAACTACGGCTTCGATGTCACGCCGCGCCGTCTCGTTACCGGGCTGATTACCGAGCGCGGCATCTGTGCGGCCAGCGAAGAGAGTATTCTTGCCCTTTTTCCGGAACACGCACCGTGAGCGAAACCGGCGCAGTCAAATTCACGGCCGAGCGAGCAGCCTCCATCATCGCGCCCTTTATCGCCCTGACGGAATTGAACAACTACCGGTCCAAGCTCCGGCAACAGGGCTTGCTCGGCGTGGATGTGAACGGCATCAGCTTCGGCAATATCAGCGTGAGGGATGGCTTGAGTCCTCAATTTTTCATCACCGCCTCCGGAAGTAGCGGCAAGGATGAACTCCGTTTGAATGACTTCGCCAGGGTGACGGCCTGGGATTTCGCGAGGAACTGGCTGCGCTTCGAAGGCGCCTCCATGGCCTCGTCGGAATCGCTCACCCACGCCGCCCTCTACCAGGCGGACGACAACATGGGAGCCGTCATCCACGGCCACAGTCTGAAAATCTGGACCGCGCTGCTGGACCAGGCACCGTCCGCTCCGGCGGAAATCGAGTATGGTACTCCGGCGATGGCGCTTGCCGTCCATGATCTCCTGGAGACGACCAATCTTCGCGAGACGAAGGCCTTCGCCATGGCGGGCCATCGCGCCGGGGTGGTGGCTTTCGGGAAGAATCTTTCCGAGGCCTATGCCGCGCTGCTTGGAGCGATGCCGCCGGAAGCCAGTAGCTAAAATTTTAAGACTCGCTCCGCGCCATCGAGTCTGATTTACTTTTCGTTAGGCCTATGTGGAACATGTCTATCGTCTGGTGGGAGTTCGTCGTTCGCGGACTCATTATCTATGTTTTTTTGATCGTGCTGCTGCGCCTGACCGGCAAGCGGCAGATCGGCCAAATGGCGCCGTTCGA
>DASXIK010000157.1:0-4193 GCA_036498025.1 Chthoniobacterales bacterium | reverse complement strand
CCGCGATTGGCGCCACTGATAAACGCTACTTTTCCGTTCATGTTGTTTCCTTTCATTCTTTCTGGTGTGATCCGGGTAACGCGTTCATTGCGTGATAAAACCCGTTGTGTCGGCGGTGTCTAACCATCATACTCGTTAGGGAGTGTTGCGTTTGTGGATGATGATCTTGTTGCCGTCGGGATCCTGCACGACCGCCATGCGGCAGACCGGGCTCTCGATTCCTTCCGCGGCGAAAGTGGCCCTGGCCTTTTTCAAGTCGCTCATCGCTGCGTCGAAGTCTTCCACTTCAATCGCGGCGCTCGTCCCGTCGGATGATGGTTTCCATTGATCACCCACGCTGCCGATCGCGAGCGTGTCGTCGCCGATTTCGTATTCGATCCAGACGCCTTCCGCGAACTCAGCTGAAGGTTTGAGCCCGAGCACGCCTTCATAAAAAGCGCGTGCACGTTTGATGTCGGTCACTGGGATGCCAGTGAAGGCAATGTTGGTAGCTTTCATGGTTGGATTAATTTCCATCAAAAGTTCCGCTCTTCATCTTTTTCCTTTCGTCTTGCATTACCAGGGAATCGGCTGGCCGAGATGGAAGGAAGCCGCCATTCGGTCCGTCATCGGGCAGAGTGGCCAGCGGCGCGCTGGTTTCGCCGTCTTCGCTGACTTCCATTGTCTCAGCCTTTCGGCGGCGCTTTTGATTGGGGCGGCGCCTGGACTTTGACTTCCACGCCGTCGCGCAAACCGTCGTTAGGATTGGCGATCAGCGCGTCGCGCGGATCGATCCCGGACAGAATCTCAACCTTGTCCCCCAGATCCCGCCCGAGTTTCACCGCGCGCGCGCGAATTGTCTGCTTGGCATCGACCACGAGCACTTTCGGGCCGTCGGAGCGAATCATGACGGCGTTGCCCGGCACGAGCAGCGTCCGGTCGTCCTGCGGCAACGCGAATTTGACCTCGGCGTACATGCCGGGAAACAATTGGCCGTCGTCATTTGGCAGCTGCAACTCGGTCAGCAGCGTTCGCGAAGCCGGATCAAGCGCACCCGCCGTCCGCACAACTTTCGCGTTGAAAGTCTTGTCCGGAATTTCGCGCACCGATACGGTTGCGCTCTGTCCCTGCGTGATCGATCGCGCCTGCGTTTGCGGCACAGTCACATAGATGCGCAACGTGCTCGTCTGGGCGAGGCGAAAGAGGGGCGCGGTTTGACCGTTGCTGCCCGAGGAAACAAGGTTGCCGTTGTCGATGTTGCGCGCGGTCACGATGCCGTTGAACGGCGCGACGATTTTCTCGAAGCCCTGCAATTCCTCGAGTCGCTTCACATTCGCCTGGGCAACCTTGAGGTCGGCGTCGCGCGCGTCGGCGGCAGATTTCTTCTCATCGAATTCCTGAGGCGAAACCACTTTCTGATCCAGCAGTGTCTGCCAGCGCGCGCGTGTGGCCCGGGCCAACTCAGCGTTGGCGGAGGCCTGGGCGACGTTGGCGCGCGCCTGGTTTAATTCCTGATCGACCTCCGGAGTTTCAATCTCGGCCAGCGCCTGGCCGGCCTCGATTTTCGCCCCAATATCCACGTGCCATTGTTTTACGTAGCCGTTCGTCCGGGCATAAATGGCGGTTTCCTGGATCGCTTGCGTGCTCCCGGGCAGCACCAGGCTGGCATCGCCGTTCGGCCGCTGCGACAAAATCACATTCACGGTCGGTCGTTGATCACGCACTGCCTCGATGAGCGAGGCGTTCGCCCTCCAACGCGGGAAGATCCCGATGAAGAAGAGCGTCGCCAGCACCGCCACCGTTCCGAAGACGACGCGTCCGCCCAGGCCGCGTGTGATTTTGCCGGCGGAAACCTGGAGGCCGGCTTTGAAGGTTTCAAGTTGTTGGGTCGTAGTCATTCGATTCTCCCTTGAGGTTGAGTTGCGGGTTGGAGTTGTGCGCCGAAAAGATCAGGGTCGTCATCCGTGGCGCGAGGTCGCACCTTGTGGCGAATCACACTGAAAACGACGGGCACGAAGAAAAGCGTGGCCACGGTGGCGAGCAACAAGCCGCCGATGACGGCGCGGCCGAGGGGCGCGTTTTGCTCGCCGCCTTCGCCCAGACCGAGCGCCATCGGCACCATGCCGATGATCATGGCCGCCGCGGTCATCAAGACCGGGCGCAATCGCGTGTGACCGGCGGCAATGGCGGCATCGAGGGCGGTCCGGCCTTCGCGCAATTGTTCATTGGCGAAAGTAATCATCAGAATGCTGTTAGCCGTGGCCACGCCGATGCTCATGATGGCACCCATCATCGACTCAACGTTGAACGTCGTGTGCGTGAGGAACAGCATCCACAAAATGCCGGTGAACGCGCCCGGCAGAGCCGTGATGATGATGAACGGGTCAATCCACGATTGGAAATTGACCACCATCAGGAAATAGACGAGGACGGCGGCGAAGACCAGACCGAGCCCGAGTTTGCTGAACGCGGTGTTCATGCTTTCCACCTGGCCGCGCACGCTGACGGTACTGCCGGGCGGAAGTTTCGGACGAACCTCGTTCACGATATTGGTGATCTTGTCAGAAACGCGCCCGAGATCTGCGCCCTGCACATTGGCGTAAATATCGAAAACCGGCTGCACATTGGTGTGAGAGATCGAGGCCGGGGTTTCGGCGCGCTCGAGAGAGACCACGTTGCTGAGCAATTGCGGATGCGCCGGATCATTGCCGGCCAGCGAGGTCGAGAGCATCGCCTCAAAGGAATCCACCAGGTGCTGCGGGGTCTGGATGGCGACGGGATAGTTGATTCCTGATTTCGGATCGGTCCAGTAGTTGGGCGTGACCTGCGAGGTGCCGCTGAGCGAGATCAGGAGACTGTTGGCGATGTCGCGCTCGGTGAAGCTGAGCTCCTGAGCGCGCGTGCGATCGACCTTGACCAGCATCTCCGGCGCATTCGTGACCTGATGCAGACCGACATCGGCCGCGCCGGGAATCTGTTTCACCCGCGCCTCGACTTCGCGAGCAGTGCCATAGTTTTGCGGAGCGTAACCGGCGACTTGAATGTCCACCGGCGCGGGCAAACCAAAATTCAGAATCTGGCTAACGATATCAGCCGGCTGAAAATAGAAGGTCAAACTGGGAAACTGCGCGCCAAGCTTCTCGCGCACGGTTTTCATATAGTCTGCGGTGGAACCACGGTGATCGGGCTTGAGGGCGACGAGAATCTCGCCGTCGGCCGAGCTGATGGTGGCGTTATCGCTGAACGCCAGGTTGACGCTTTGCGGAATGCCGATGTTATCGATCACGGTCGCGATCTCGTCCGGCGGCAGGACTGCGCGGATCGCATCTTCCACCTTTGAGAATATTTGCTCGCTCTCCTCCAGGCGCGTCCCCGGCGGCGCGTTCACGTGCAGACGGAATTGGCCGGCGTCTACCGTGGGGAAGAAGTCACGCCCGACCGTCGGCAAAATGAGAAAGGCGCTGCCGATGAGAATGGCGAAGAGGACAAAGACGGTGGAACGATTTTGTAACGACCAGGCCAGCGCGTCCACATAACGCTGCCGCAAATTCTCGAACCGCTTCTCGAACGACTGCTGGATTCGACTAAAGAAATTCCGCGACGGCGTTTCCCCTTCGTGGCCACGGATGAGGTATTTTACCATCACCGGCACGAGCGTGCGCGAGAGCAGATACGACGCGAGCATGGCGAACACGACCGCGAGCGCGAGTGGAGTGAACAAATATTTTGCCGGCCCGGTCAGGAAAACGACCGAGACGAAGACGATACAAATGGCCAGGGTCGAAACGAACGCCGGAACAGCAATCTGCTGCGCGCCATCGAGAATCGCGCGCTGAATTGGCTTACCCTGGGCGAGATTGCGATGAATGTTCTCGATCTCAACGGTGGCGTCGTCCACCAGAATGCCTACGGCGAGGGCGAGGCCGCCCAGCGTCATCACATTCAGGGTATAGCAGAGCAGGCTTAAAATCGACAACGACGCCAGGATCGACAACGGAATCGAAACCATTACGATCACGGTGCTCCGCCAGCTCCCGAGGAAGAGCAGGATCATGGTGGCGGTAAGCAACGCCGCGATAACGCCTTCTTTCACGACTCCGCTAATGGCCGCGCGGACAAAGATCGATTGATCGAACAGCTCCGTCATTTCCAACCCGGGCGGTGCGGCGGCGCGCATTCCGGGAAGAAGCGCTTTGACCTGATTGACGATGTCG
>DASXIK010000156.1:0-2314 GCA_036498025.1 Chthoniobacterales bacterium | reverse complement strand
CCACCCTGGATTTTCGAGACGGGCTGACGGGCGCCGGCTTTCACATCGTCAATCCCAATGCCGCGCGCACCTGCGGCTGCGGCACTTCGTTCGAGGCGACCCGCCCGGCGTGAAGACGACTCTGCGCGCCTTCGCCTAAATGGACTACGGATATTTTCATTACGATGAGCCGTACGCCCGCCCGCGACGGCGGGTGAATTATTTCGGCTGGACACTGGCCATCCTCCTCCTCAGCGGCGCGGCCATGGCTGCGTGGCTCTTCAGTTTCTACATTTTTGGTCAACCGGAGCGCCCGGAGAGTTATCGCATCCTGCAAAGACTGCACAAGGTCGATCCTCCGAAACGTTTTGAATTGACGGCGGCGCCGGCCGGCGAATTTTTGACTCCAAAACAGTTGCAGGAACGTTTCGCAGCCATGGGCACCGCCGAACTGGCCAAGACCAACGCGGAACTGGCGCGCAATTACATTCGTAACTTCCAGGGGGTGCGCGGCCTCGTGCCTTACGTGGTCGGGCGTTATGTCATCGAAGAAGCGCGCGAACTCGGGCCCCGGGACGTTTTCACTTCGGGAATGGTCGCCCTAACGATTGCGGTGGAAAATGGCGCCCTGCTCATGGAGCATGTTTACACGGCCGATACCCCGGCGCTGCCCCTGCTCAAGCAAACTCTGACGCCAGGACTGGAGCTAAAATTGGAACGCACACATGATCTTTCCGCCGTCATCCATGCCGAGCGCTTGAGCGATGGCCGCATGTTGATCACGGCCATTCCCCTGCTTTACGGCACCTACACCGTCACGCGAGGGCCGGGCACCTTCAGCCTGGAGCCACCGCTCAACTTGAATCTCGAAGGCGGCTGGCCCTTGTTTAAAGAGCAGGGACGCCTGCGCGCGGAAATGCAGTATGCGGACTACCGGCGCGGCGCCGCACCACAGGGCGCCATGCCGGCATCGGGTCTGGCGCCAAGTGGCACGCCGCCGCCGGCGGAGCACTCGCTCGTCCGCGTGGAATCGGCCATCGCAGTCCAGCCGGTCAGTCCGTCAAAGCCGACACCGGCCATGATCGCCGCGGCCAAGGCGACCCCCACGCCCAAACACGGGAAGTTGGCCAAGAATCAAAAGGCCACGCCGACGCCCGCGGCTGCACCCGCGAAGCCGCCTGTTGTCGCGCAGCAGCCCCCGCCAGCCAACATCATCCCTGCTGTCGCCACACCTGCCCCGGTGGCAGCAGCCCCAGTCGCTTCCGCGATGCCTGGTGAACAGGCCCCAATTGCCGCGCCGCCGGCCACCGAGCAGCCCGCGCCGCCGAACCCGACCGGCGCCCTGGCTTCCACCGCCGGCGGTGGCAGTTGGAAGACTTTCGCGCCGGGCAAAATGCCCCTCGGCCGCCTAATCGAGACGAATGATCTGAAGGATCTGGCTGATCGCGGAATCGTGGGTGAGCGCGTTTATTTGAAGGGTCAGTTCGTGGTCAATTTCTCCGATGCCAACAAGGCGGTTCTGCGCCCGCGCACAAGGCTGGCTAGCGCGATGCTGCATCTGGTGAGCGGAACTTCCACCCGCATCATCGTGGAATTCCCGGCGGGCTCCGCGCCTCCCGCTCAGGGCTCGGTCGTTAGTCGAGACGACGCCCGTCCGTTGGAGATCACGGAAGTGCGCAAGCAGGAAGACGGTCAGATCAACGTCTTCGCGCGCGAGATCATGCAGTAAGCGGACGCGCGCGTCTATTCCTCGGCGCGGCCTTTTCTCTCGAGGATCACTTTGCCTTCCTTGATCTCGAAGGCCGTGACTTCGACCTGATCCGTCCATTGGGCGATGTAACGCCGAAAACCCCAGGGGCCGCTCCAGTTGAGGACATCTTCGCCCACGGGCCTGCCATTGACCACGATGCTGGTCACGCGGGCGTGCGCGGGATTGCCATCGGGAGATGATTGCACGGCGCACTCGGCATTCATGTAGCGGTCACTCAAAAGTTGCACTTCCTCCAGTAGCACGCTGACCTGCAGATGGGCGGTGTCGTCCTCGATGGTGACATGGGCTTTGCCGCTTAGTTTCGGCTCCGAGGCGATGAGCGCGTTGATCTCGTCGGCGGTCAGCTCAATCCGGGCAGGCTGATGAGCGCGCGCGGCGCGTTCAAATTCATTCCACTTCACACGTGCCGCCTGTTGCTCGTCGGAGGTGGTCGTGTCGGCGGGCAATTGCACCGGCGTGCTCGCAAGGTAGGAGTTCCTCAGAAAACGAACGGCCACGTAGGTGCCGCCGATAAAGGCCGCCGCCAGGACCAGGATAAAAATGAAAACCGTCAGGCAGCCCTTG
>DASXIK010000155.1:0-7492 GCA_036498025.1 Chthoniobacterales bacterium | reverse complement strand
CTGGAGGAAATCAAGTCGCAGGGTCTTTACAAGACCGAGAGGATCATCACTAGCCCGCAGGAAGCGCACATCACCGTCGCCGGCGGCCGGAAGGTGCTCAACTTCTGCGCGAACAACTATCTCGGCCTGGCCGATCACCCGGCTTTGATCGCCGCCGCCAAGGAGGCGCTCGACACTCACGGATTCGGCATGGCCAGCGTGCGTTTCATTTGCGGCACCCAGGACATCCACAAGGAACTGGAAAGTGCCCTAACGAAATTCCTCGGCACGGAGGACACCATTCTTTATCCCAGCGCCTTCGACGCCAATGGCGGCCTCTTCGAGACTTTGCTCGGCGAGCAGGATGCGGTCATCAGCGACGAACTGAACCATGCCAGCATCATTGACGGCGTCAGACTCTGCAAAGCACAGCGGTTCCGCTACCGGCATAACGACATGGCCGACCTGGAGGCCAAACTGCGGGAAGCCAGCGGCGCGCGTGTCCGTCTGATCGCGACGGACGGATGCTTTTCCATGGATGGCACCATCGCCGAACTCGGGGTCATCTGTCAGCTGGCCGAGAAATACCGTGCCATCACCATGATCGACGACGCGCATGCCACCGGGTTTCTCGGCCGCACCGGCCGCGGGACGCACGAATACCGCGAGGTCATGGGCCAAATCGATATTATCACGGGCACGCTGGGCAAGGCCTTGGGCGGAGCCAGCGGAGGGTTTACCAGCGCGCGCCGGCCCATTGTGGAACTGCTCCGGCAACGCTCCCGGCCCTATCTTTTCTCCAACAGCGTGGCGCCCCCAATCGTGGCCGCCGTACTCAAGGCGCTCGAGCTTTTGAGCGCTTCCACCGAGCTGCGCGATAAATTGGAAACCAACACGAAGTATTTTCGCGCGGCCCTGACGGAGCGCGGACTGACCATCAAGCCTGGAACGCATCCGATTGTGCCAATCATGATCGGCGACGCGGCTAAATCGCAGAAGTTCGCCGCGCGGATGCTGGAGAAAGGCGTCTACGTGATCGGCTTTTTCTATCCCGTGGTCCCGCACGGCACCGCCCGGGTGCGCACCCAGGTTTCTGCGGCGCACACGCGCGAGGATCTCGACTTTGCGGTGAAAGCCTTTGCCGAAACAAACAGCGAGCTGAAGGGAAACTAGTCCCCTTCAGCTCGCGCAAGTAACACGATGAAGAAGCTTACTGGTAAGGTGACCAGAAGCTCGTATCAGCCACGTCGGACAAGGCGGCCTTGGTACTGGCGGGAACCGCCGGGAGACTGTCGACCGTCTGCGCACCGTACGAATTACTGAAGAGGTCAGCGCCGGTGTTATACAACACCGAGCCTTTCTTCACGTAATTTGTCCAGTCGGTAACGGAGACAGATGCTCCGCCTGTCTTGGATGTTTCGATGGCGTATTGATCAACCGCTGAGTCGATCATCCGGAGATCGTTGAGGATCTTGCTCGCCTGCGTGCGTTTGCGCGCCCGGAGGAACCCCGGCACAGCAATGGCCGCCAGCAAGGCGATGATCGCGACAACGATCATGATTTCCACGAGGGTGAAGCCCCCGCGGCGTTTGGAATAATAGTGCATCATAATGACAGCTTTTTTAGCAATTATTGTGCCAGCCATATCGACCATCGATAGACTGTAGGACTCGGCCTCATCCGGGGCCGCCGTCGTCCAATGACAAGCTCTGTCGCCATCACTCACCCGCCCGCTCTCCTAAGCCAGAGCGGGACAAGTGCTGAACGTTGGAAAGATCGCGCCCATCTCCCATCTTCCCTCGCGCCGGGAACTCCCGTCCGAGGCCGAGGAATTCACCGCGGTCTTGCCCAATTTGCAAGGGACGCATATGAAGAGTTGGTCCATGCACGACCGTTCTTCACCGATGCAGCCCGCCGATTACAGCGCGCTGGGAAATTTTCGCTATGAGCTTCGCAAGTTCCTGCGGGCCAGCAAAGAGCTCCTGGCCACACAGGCCAGGCTCACGATGGAGCAATATGAGGCCCTGCTGGCCCTGAAAGCCTTCGCTCCCGATGCTGGCATGCTGGTCGGTCAATTGAGCGAGCGCCTGCAGGTGCGGCACCACACAACCGTCGCCCTAACGAATAGACTTGCCGGGAGCGGTTTGATCACCAAGCAGCGAAGCGAGGCCGACCGGCGCCACGTTTACGTGCAACTCACGCCGGCGGGCGACGAACTCATCCAGCAGCTCGCCCTGATGCATCGGAATGCCCTGCGCGAGGGAGGTTCCGAGATGATCGAGGCGCTCCATCATCTGCGAAAGGAAAGCTAATCAGGCGGCCGGCCCAGGCTCAGCCGGCGTGCAGGGCAATGCTCGAACCGACCCAGGTCTTGTCCTTGTTGAAATTGACGCCCATCATTTTCCCCTGGCTCATGCGCACGAGGTTATTGAGCAGGATCGGCTGGCCGCCGGGTGGCCAGACAAACATCATGCGCAGTTCAGCCTTTGACCTGGGGCCGTCCGGAGTGGGCACGAAGTCGGCATACACGACTCTTTTCTGCAGAATCCATTCGCCCGGCCGCGAAAGCGCGGCCAGTTTCTCGCGCGTCGGCTCCATCTCCACGCCCAGCCCGGCAAAGGAATAAAGCGGCTTGAGGACATACTCGCCGATTTCCTCGTCCGCGGGAAATTCGCTCGCGAAAAACGCGGGAGAGGTGTGCTCCGTTTTCAGGAAGGGCAGTGAATGCTTGCTGATCCGGAAGTACCAGTTTGGGTGCCCCACCCAGGTCACGTCCAGATCGTCTTGAAAAGAAAAGGGCAGCTGCAAATCCGGCCGCCGCTGCAGTTCATCGAAAATCACCCGGTTATAAATCCGCTCGATGCGAATCTCCCGTCCATCGCTTTCGTAGAACAACTGACGGCCGCGCTTTTTTGTCCTGGTGATACAGACGGCGCGAATCCCGAGCAGGGCTTCGGTGGCGGCGAAATCGATCCGCGTCTTTTGCTTTTCCGGCTCGATCTCGAGCAGGACGACATTCTCCGGCGCGGAGTCTCCCACGATGGTCCGGCGCAACAGCTCCACGTAGGCCGCGTCCTTGATGCCGCCGAACGACGACGTCCAGTCCCGCGGGATGGCGGGGTAGGATCTGCGCATGCAGCCGAGCAGTAAAAACTGGAAGCCGAAAAGAGACGGGAAAGCCTGCAGCTCGATCAGGCGGGGCACCAGGCGCCCTCCCTCCGCGCAAATCCCCAGGTCCACGATGACGAATTCGGGATGCGCCGTTTCGTTAGGCACCTCCAAACCCGGGGGAATGGCGGAGGCGGCGTGGCGCGCGAACTCCGGGGTCTGCGTCTGCGCGGCGATTTCGTTGGCCGCGTAGACCGCCTCGTCGGTGAATTCGCGCGTCAGAAAAATGGGCGTCTCCGCCACTCGAAAATCCGCCGGCCAGCGCGTGCCCTCGTGGACGCAGCGCAGGAAGGCGGCGTAGCGCTCCGGAGTGAAGGCGGCGTTGAACTGAGCACGAAGTTCCGGATGCATGAGCTAGGGGCAAATGATGAATGACGAATTCCTAATGACGAAGGAATGACGAAATACCAACGACCAAAAGAGGCATACGCCGCTTCGACATTCGAGAATTGGGGCTTGATTCGTCATTCGGCATTCGTGCTTCGTCATTGGCTGCGAATCCCAGGTTGGCAAGACGATTCACCTTGTCCGGCAACAGCGACAACCTTACACCAAAAACTTGCCGCGTTTCATGATCTGTTCGCCGTCGAACCAGATATCAAAGTCCCGCCCGACGCAATCGATGTGGGTCTTCGATACCCAGTTCTGGCCGGTATGCTCCGCGTAGGGGTGACCGAAGGCGATATGGATGCCGGGAATTTTTTCGTCTTGCAGAATGTGCCCGATGATATTGGTGCAGGCAGTGTTCGTGCCGATGGCGAACTCGCCCACGCGATTGCTGTTTTCGTCTGTGCTTGTGTAAAGCTGGAAATCGTCCCGCAAATCCTTGTTTTCCGACTTGAGCGAGCGGATGCGATTGTTCTCCACCTCGATGGTCAGGGGACTCTGCTGCAGGTCGCCATAACGCTCGCACAGATAATCGCCCACCACTCCGTCCACCACGAAGACGCCGTTGGTGTTCTGGGGTGACGTGAAAATTTCTCCGCCCGGCAGGTTGCCCCACTTGTCTCTGGTGATGATGCCGCTGGTCTTCAGCCACTTCAGCTTCGGAGAAAGTTCGGCTTCGAACTCGGTGCCATGCGGCGTTTTACAAACCACCCGCTGCGCCTGCCGGGCGCGCTCCACCAAACGCTGGCTCAGCGCGTCGACCGCCAGGAAATCCGCGCGCATTCCCTGGAGCATGATCTCGCGATTGATGTTGACCATGTGGCCGTGCCGGATGCGGTGATGGTTAACCACGGCCGTCATTTCAATGCGGGAACCGAGCTCGCCAGGCTGGGTCTGGGCGGCGAAGACCGAGACCTGGGAGGCCGCCATGTCCTCCAGGATCGGCTCGGGCATAAACTGGAGCGGACGCCGCGCATGGTGCTCGAGGACGTAGAGACTGTAAGGCGCGCCCACCCGTTCCACCTCTGTTTGCAACGCCGCGGCGATCTCGCGGGTGGCTGCGTCCGTGATGATGGTGATGCGTTCCTGCGGTTGCAGGCGAAGGCACACATTAACGGCATTGCGCGCTCCCGGAATCAGCTCCGGGTCAATAGGTAGGAGATAAGCTCTGTCAGGCATGGGGCGAAGCGCGAAGCATGGCTCGAAAAGGTAACCCGGGCAACGTCGGTAAATCTTGTTGTGCGCGGGGAACCGTCAGTCAGGCGGCTCAGCCGACGCTCAAGCCCTCGTAGGTCTCGGCCACGATTTGATCGACCACCGCTTTCATGTCTTGCGTCCGGTCCCACGCCGCCAGTTGTCGATCAGCCCCCGTGCCTTCACGCATGATTCGCTCGATGTGCGCCATCTCTCTGCCGCTGCCCAGTCTCGCCACTTCCGAGGAGACGAATTCGAGCAGCTCGTTCACCAGGCTGCGTGTTTCCACTTCCATCTCCCGCCCGAAATCGATCAATTTCCCGTCGATGCCATAACGCGTCGCCCGCCAGCGGTTTTCATCCAGCAGCCTCCGGCGATAAACGCGAAACGTGATATTTTGCCGGAGAAGCGTGAAGAGCTTGGCAATGATGGCCTGGATCAAGGCGGCCAGCGCCAGCGTGTCATCCACGCGTGACTGGGCATCGCAAACCCGCACTTCCAGCGTGTCGAAGAACGGATGCAACCGGATATCCCACCAGATTTTTTTGGCGTTGTCCACGCACCCCGTCTTGACCAGGAGCTTGCAGTAATCCTCGTACTCGGAAAGTGATTCGAAGGCGTCGGGAATGCCGGTGCGCGGAAAGCGCTCAAAAACTTTGAGCCGATAGCCTTTCAGTCCGGTATTGCGCCCGACCCAGAAAGGCGAGTTGACCGACAAGGCGTAAATATGCGGCAGAAAGTAACGCGCCTGGTTCATCACCTGGATGGCCTCGGCGCGATCGGCAATCCCCACGTGCACATGCAGCCCAAAGATGAGATTGGCGCGCGCCAGCGACTGCATGTCCTTGACGATCTCCTGGTAACGCTCGCCCTCGGTGATGAGTTGATCGTGCCAATGGGAAAACGGGTGCGTCCCGGCGGAGGCGATTTTCAGTCCGCCGCGCGCGGCCAGGCCGGCCAGTTTGCTGCGCAATTCCAGCACGTGGGTGCGGGCTTCGCCGATCGACTGGCAAATCTCCGTGCCCAGCTCGACCACCGATTGGTGCATCTCGGGTTTGACCTGCTCTTTGAGAATGATCTTGCCGCCCTCGAGGATTTCCTGAATATGCGAACGCAACTCGCCCGTCTCCGGATCGACGATGGCGAACTCCTCCTCGATACCGAGGGTGTAGACGTGAGGCTTGGCGCTCATGACAAGAAGCTAAATCTGCTCTGGAAAACGCGCGGTGTCACGGACGGGAAAGCAATGACCAGTGACGAATGCCTAATGACGAACTAATGACCAAGCCCCCAACCACCAAGCGTGTTTGCGCGCCCTTCGTCATTCGTCATTCGTGCTTCGTCATTCCAGGCGGCCCTACATCAATTCGCCTAACGACTGCTGGTTCACCGCCGCCTGCATGAACTTGCCCCAGCTGAGGTTGTCGCGCCCGGGCACATGCTCGCGCGCCTTGCGAATGGCCATGTTGGAGACGGCTTCCAGGACCCATTCAAAATTCTCCTGGCCCACCGAGGTGGCTTCTGCGTCCGGCGCGGGATTGCAAAAATCGATGGCCACCGGAATCCCGTCGCGGATGGCAAATTCGACCGTGTTCAAATCATAGCCCAGGTATTCATTCAAAATCCTCACCCCTTTCTCAACCTTCTGCAGAATCTCCGGCGAAGCGTGCCATTCAGTTTGATAGCGCAAATGGAAGGGATTCCGCGGCTCGTAGGGCATGACGCGGACGTGCCGTTGATCAATGGAATAACAGCGGAAGTACATGTCGAACTTTACTTCCTCCTGCAGCATCATGACCAGCTGGCCGGTCTCGGCATAGGCGGTGAAAAACTCGTCGGGATTGTGCACGCGGTAGACACTCTTCCAGCCGCCGCCGGCGAACGGTTTAAAGAAGGCGGGCCAGCCGACATAGTTGAAAATGGCTTCCCAATTCAGTGGGTAAGCCAGGTTGCGAAATGATTCGTTCTTCGTGTCCGTGGGCAGCTGGTGAGAAGGAAGGAGGACGGTCCGGGGCACAGCCACGCCGATTTTGGTGGCCAGGGCATTGTTAAAGAACTTTTCGTCCGCGCTCCACCAGAAGGGATTATTGACCACGGCCGTGCCGGTGAGCGCGGCGTTCTTCAGCCAGGCGCGATAGAAAGGCACGTCCTGCGAGATGCGATCGATGACCACGTCGTAGCCGCATGGCTCGCCCTGCACCACCCGGTCGATCTTGACGAACTCGGCCACGATGTCTTTGCCGCCCGTCTTCTGATTAACCCGCTCGACGAAAGCCGGCGGGAAGCTCTGCTCCATGCCAAAAAGGATTCCTATTTTTTTCATACGAAATGAGCCCGAAGATTACGCAGAATCAGCCTCGATACCAAGCTGAGAAAATGGGGCCAGACGCGTGGCGCCCCTGTCCAGCCAAGGCCAGTCAATTCTTGCCACTAAAAAAGGCGTCGCAACTGGACAGGATCATCATTCTCGCCGATGCGTTTTCGCTCGATGAGCGAACACACTTTAACCGGAAGAATAGATCAGTATCCCGGATTTCGATCGAAGATCCTGGCCAACCGCCGGGACGTTCTGGTCTATCTGCCCCTTGGCTATCGCCCCCTGGCCCGCCAGCGTTATCCGGTACTTTACCTGCAGGATGGCCAGAACGTCTTCGACGCCGCCACTTCCTTCGCGGGAGTCGAATGGAGTGTGGATGAGACAGCCCAGGAACTGATCCGCCAAAAACTCATTGAACCCCTCATCATCGTGGCCGTGGCCAACACC
>DASXIK010000154.1:0-5600 GCA_036498025.1 Chthoniobacterales bacterium | reverse complement strand
GCCCAATCTAAAGCAGCATTTTTCCGTTCGCCTGAGTTATGATGTCAAGATCACCGGAGAAGGCGGTCGTCTGAATCTGAACTGGCTGGTAGCGGGCGAGGACCCGGTGCGACTTGAGATCCTGCGAAAATACCTTGAGGTCAAAGGCGTTGACCTGAATGAGCGGGATCGGATGATCGACACGTTGCTCGATTGGATTGATCCCGATAACCTGGTGCGCCTGAACGGCGCGGAGGACGATGGTGATTACCACCCCGCCAACGCCTTGCTCACGCGCCTCGAACAGGTCAAAAAGATCAAGGGCTGGGAGGAATTTACGGCGAACCCCGGCTGGGATGACGACTTTACCCTCAATAGCAGCGGCCCGATCGATCTGGCATCGGCTTCGCGTGAAGTTCTGCTGTCCCTCCCGGGCATGACCGAACCGCTGGTCGACACCTTTCTGCAACTGCGGCAGGGGCCCGACGGAATCGACGGCACGGACGACGATGCTGAATTCAAATCGCTCGAGGAAGTCCGGGCGGCGCTGGGTCTGAGGCCCGATCAGTTTGCCGCGCTCCAGAATGTCGTCGGCTTCAAAGATCCTGTTTTTCGCATCGTGAGTGTGGGAAAATCAGGCGAAACGACGAGGACTGTGCAAATGGTAGTGCGCAAAACGGGCAATACCTCGCAAATGATTACCTGGAAGGAGCTTTGACATAGAAACGGCGGCGACATCATCGGTCTTTATTTTTCCGACGGCCCACGGCTGGAACCTGCTCCGTTCCGCGGTGGGCAACGGTTCGTGGGACGTGCGCATGGTGGCCAGTCTCGAGGAAGCCGCGCCGTTATTGCGCACCGGTGACCAGGTCGTCCTCGGTCTGCCGATCTCCGCGGTGCTGGCGCAGCGCTTCCGTCTGCCCACCATCGATCCCGCGGAATTTCCGGAAATGGTGCGCCTGCAAATCGAGAAAGTCCTGCCTTTCTCAACCGATGACGTCACGACCGATTTCGAAGTGGTCGAGCAAAACGAAACCGACAGCGTGGTCTCCGCCGTGGCCGTGCGGAACGAAAGGCTGGCCGAAATCGCGGCGCCTCTGGTCGACCGGGGACACATTCCCTGGCAGGTCACCCTTTATGCCTCACAGCGCGCCACCACCTATGCCCCCAAAGGCCTGGCTCTCCTGATTTATCCAGAAGGCGAAGTCCTGGTTTCGGCGGTGACGGAAAACGGACATGTCACCCTAACGAGAACGCTGGAAGGCGTGGAGCGGCATCAATTGGAGACGGATCTGCCCCAGTTGGCGCTGAGCGCGGAGCTGCAGGGAATTCCTTCCTCCTTTCCGAATGTTCTCCTGGACGAAACATGTTACGAACTGCGCGACACCGTTCAGGACATCGTCGAGAAACGCCCCGAGCTGGTCGGCATCGAGACTCCGCCGGCGACGGTGAAGCTGAATCTGTTGCCGGAAAGCTGGCGGCATCGTCGTCTCCAGCTGGCGCGCCGCGGGGAATGGCGCAAACGGTTGACCTGGGCCGCGGCCGCCTACGGCGCGGTCATGGCGCTCTTCATTTTGTATCTCATCTACACCCGCATTCACATCGCCTACCTCGATCGGCAGATCGCGCGCGACGCGCCGCAGACGGAATTTGTGCGGGCGGCCGATGCCAACTGGAAGGCGCTTGGTCCGGCCATCGACACCCGTTATTACCCGGTCGAGATTCTTTACCATCTTTCCGCCAGCCTGCCCTCTGCCGATGTGCGCATCACCGCGTACAACCAGTCAGCCAGGCAGATATCAATTGACGGCGAGTCCAACACCGCCGCCCTGGCCTATCAATATGCCGACAAATTGAAGAAGAACGACGGGCTCAGGATTTTTCAATTCACCATGGCTGATCCGCGGATTCTCCCCAATGGTCACGCTCAGTTTCGAGTGGAGGGCCGGCCGCGATGAAGCTGCTCGATTCGTATAAGCGCATGAACCAGCGCGAGCGCCGGCTTGCGGGTGCGGTCGGCGGCATGCTTTTCCTGCTGATTAATTTGTTCGTCTGGAGCTGGATTCTCGGCGCCATCGGCCAGGGGCGCACCGAGTTGACGGAGCGCCAGGAGATGCGCAAGCAGCAGGAGGTCTTCATGACGGAGAAGGATCTCTGGCGGCAGCGGGAGCAATGGCTGCAGCAGCACCAGCCCGCTTTCAAGGGAGCCGGGGAGGCTTCCACGCTGCTGGAGCAACAACTGCGGCCGGCGGCGGCCAAATACACTGTCCTCCTGGAAAATCCGCAGATCGGCTCCGGCGAGACCACTCCCAATCATCAAAGCGTCTGGGCGTCTGTTGAGACGAAAAGCCACTGGGACTCGCTGGTCCATTTCCTCTACGACGTGCAACAGCCGGAGGCCTTCATTGTGTTTGAAAGCGTCAACCTGGCGATCGATCCCAGCGATCCCACGATGATGCGCGGGAAATTGAAAATCGCGCGCTGGTTTACTCCGGCGCAGCCGAAAAATGGATGAAAGCGACATCTTCTCCACGTAGCAACCACTCTGCGGCCGGGTGGCTGCGCGCTCTTGCTGCGCTGGGTTTGCTTTCGGCGGCGTGGAGTGCCGCGGACGCCGTCAACCTGCCCGAACGCGTGCCCTTTGAGCGCTACCGTTTGCTCGCGCAACGCTCATTCTTCTCCGCGCCGACATTCCCCACCTCTCTGCGACTGGGTGGCCGCGTTGTCCCTGTGGAGGATCTTTATTTAGCGGACATTTCCTGGTCCCGCGATGGCGTCAAAATTACGCTTCGGTCATCTTCGGACCCAATTTTTTCAATGACGATTAAGCAAAACAGCCCCAAATTAGCTCCACCGAAACAATGGAAAGAAGATATCTCTCTTTAGTGTGTTCAGGCCTGGCCTTGTTGGTTCTCGCGTGGATCGGCCAGGCCTTGGCGGTCGAAGACGTCCCCAAGCGGTTGCCCTTCGATCGCTACAGCGACATGATGAACAAGTCGCCTTTTGCCGTGGCCTCGGCGCCGCTGACAGCTGCCCCCACGCCGAATTTCGCCAAGGATCTGTACGTGGCCAACGCGGCCCGCCTCAAGGACGGGGACATGGTGACGATTCAGTCCGCCACCGACCGGAATCTCAAGGAATACTTGACCACCCGTGGGCCTAACGAGCACGGGTACGCCATCACCAACATCGAATGGTACGAGACACCGGCCCGGACAAAGGTGACCATCAGCAAGGACGGTCAAGTCGCCACCATCGGCTTTAACCAGGCATTGATGTCGCAGGGACTTCCGAACAACGGAGGACAGCCGCCGCCTCCTCCCAGCGGGGCGATTCCGCCGCCCTTGCCGCCGGCTTATGTTCCGCCGAAGCCGGGCATGCCTCTGGCGGTGCCTACACCGCCGCCGCATACGCGTGGAATCATCGAGCGGAATCCGGGCAATCCGAGCACCTCGGCGGCACAGCCGAACGCGGCGGCGTTACTGCCCATGGACAACGCGAAAAAATCGAAGTAGCCGCGCGGCGCGGTCGAATCAGCCAGCTCAGTTGCCCCAGTCGTCGTCCGTCGTGTCCGGTTTGCGGTCGGGGCCGGCCGAGTAGAGATCGAAGCCGGTAGGATTTTTCGTTCCCGGGCAACGATAGATGTAATCGCTCATCCAGGGATCTTTGGGCATCTCTTTATAGAGCTGATACCAGCGCGTTGGTTTGGGGTCGCCGGTGGGCGCGGTGACGAGAGCTCCCAAGCCCTGCTCGGACGTGGGATAAAAGCCGTTCATGCTTTCGTAGAGTTTAAGCTGGGTGCTGATTCCCTGGATGTCCGCGGCAATGCGCGTGTGCTTGGCGTATTCGACGTTGCCGGAAAGCTTGTAAATGGCCGTGCCCAGCAGAAGCGCAATGATCGTAACCACGAGCATGATCTCGAGGAGGGTAAAGCCGGCGGAGTAGTGACGTGATCGTTTCATTCCCATGTTTATCTGACAAAGATTCCCGCTGGGCGTTGCACCTTTTATGGCGCAGTCCGGAGCTGGTAATCAGATTTATCCCAAAGATACTTTAGTTGCACCTGGGTGGCGCGAATGGCTGACGTGGGGGTGGCTGCGCCGGCAATGACCAAAATATCGTTCGTGCCCGCCTTGAGATTCGCCACCGGAATAATCTTCTGCGCGCGCAGCCAGCCGGTGTATTGGAAGTGCATCTCCTTCACCAGGGATTCCATCTGGCCGCGGTAGGCCGGGTCCGACAACTCCGGCAGCACCAGACTTACAGGTCCGAGCGCCTCGCCGTTAACGTAAACTTCCGGGGCTGAATCAATGCGCGGGCTGGCCACATCAAAAGTCAACAGGGCCACGAGCGGCTGCGCTTCCACGTCGAATTGGAAGGAGGCCGCCTGTTGCACATCCGGTCCGATGGAAATAGTCTCCGCGGCCAGCGTGGCCGTGACCGTGCCGAATTGCTCGAGGTCATGCTGGGGCGCGCGCAACGGCGGCAGCGGCGAGAAAGGTTCCGCAATGAGATCGCGCTGATCGGCTCCGAGCGGATGCACCACTTCGCTGCTCGTCATCCAGTCGAGGTAAACCCCGCGAACACCTTTGCCGTCTCCCGGCACTTCCACGTCGATCACGGTGATATCGCTCATGGGAATCATTTTCGAGTCGGAACTGGGCAGACCAATCCCGGCGCCCATTGGGCCGGAGTGCAACACCTGCGTGCCCGATTCATCCCAGCAGACCAGCTCGGGCCGCGCAGTGGCCAGGTCATCGAAGAAGAGTCGAAAGAACAAAATCTGATAGTCGCCAAAGGGATGAGCCACGCGGATACGAAAAATGGCCTTGGGCGATCCATCGGGCATTTGGCCCGGGACTAACGAAACGGCCTCGACCCAGCTGGGGGCGGCCTGGGCCTTGGAGCGGGCGGCCTTGCTCTGGCGCAAATCGAGCCAGGCGCTTTCGGCGGTGGCCGGCTGGTGCGCGGCTTCGCCCGGCTTCGGCAACCCGTCATCCAGCGCCATTTGCGCATGAAGGGTGGAGAGCACCAGAGTGGGCAGGGCGAGCGCGACGAAGCGGGATAACATGTAAACCGGCGCGATGTTACCTCAGTGCGGGCGTACCTGCAAGCTATGTGTCATTTCAAACACCGCCGAGAGAATGCTGAAAACGACAAAGCCCACAACAACCGCGATCAGCAGAATGATGAAGGGCGGGATCAGCTGGGAAACGATGTTCACGGTGCGATCGAGCTCGCGTTCGTAGACATCCGCAATCGTCTGCATGGTGTCGGCAAAGTGGCCGGTCTGTTCTCCTACCGCCATCATGTCGGTGAATAATTCCGGGAACAGATGCTGCGCCGCCAGCGCCGTCGACAGGGTGGCCCCGTCAATCACCGCCCGGCGCACGTCCGCCAGCTTGGTCTCCAGGTAACGGTTGCCCGCGATTTCCGTGACCAGCTCCAGCGCGCGCAGCAGCGGAATTCCGTTTTCCATGAGGGTGCCGAGCGTCCGGGAAAACTGCGCATAATAACGGTGACGAATGATGCGCCCGTACCCCGGGACGCTGAGGCGGAAACGGTCCCAGGTGATTCGTCCCTCGTCGTTGCGCACGAAAGCGCGAAAGCCCACGCTCGCC
>DASXIK010000153.1:0-3148 GCA_036498025.1 Chthoniobacterales bacterium | reverse complement strand
GGGTGTAACGCCGAGACCCGGGCCTTGCGCGCGTTTGATTTATTGTTTCAGAGGCTCATTGCATCTTTGTAAAGGTGCCGGAGCCGGATTCGGCCTGGCAAGCGCCGGAAACCACCGAAGTGAGAATCAAATTCTGGGCCTCCGGATCAACGGTGCCGGTAAAAACAATCGAACCATCGTTTCCGATGTCGCCGCGCAATTCGAGATGCTTGCCGGATTGCGTTCCCGTGACATGAAGGGAATGAAGGCAGGCGGAATTGGTGAAGTTGGCAGTGCCGGTCAGCATGGCGGGTTCGCCGTCGAGATTGAGAATGACCTGCATCGGCAAGCGATCCGCGGTGCGCACCATGGCCGTGTAAGGACCAATCGGAACAGCGGTCCGCGTGCCACTCCAGGTCCCTGTGTCGCCACTGGCCGCGGCGCAGGCACCGGTGGCCGACATCACCTGATAAGTGCCGCTAGCAGTATTGCCGGAGCTGGCCAGGTTTCCCATAACGGTGATCGTCTCCGGACTGGCCTCGGTGAGGGTGCCGGTGATGGCGGAGCCACTCACAGTGCCACTAAGCGTCCCCGTTGTAGAGCAAGATCCGGTCAGTGCGACACTTGCCGAAAAAGCACCGCTGGTTTGGGTGAAAGTCCCGGAGACGGTGGCCGAGCCACTTGTCGAGGAAACATAGGTGAAATCCCACGTCCCCGCCAAAGTTTGACTTAATGGAGTATTGCCATGGCTGCTGTAGCCGCCGCAGCCCGAGACAGAGCAGACCAGACAAATCGCTAACGCGACCCATATAGTTGATTTCATTATTTCTCCCTTGATAACACCGCGAGTTGTTCGTCGTTTCGCAGATGGGGCGAAATGCCACGCCTTCGAGGTCTTGATGGCAGCACACGAAACTTGTCCGCGCCCACGGTTTGGAATTTCACCGCGTGGTCGTAAACGGCCGAGAGACGCTGTGCTGACTGCATGAACGACTAAGTGAATCGTAGTCGAGTTAGAAAATGAGGAATTTCATGCTTCTGTAAAATCGAGGAGACAAGAAGTTTACAGGGATGTGACCAGAACCATGGCGGAAAGGTTGTCGCCTTGTGTTCCGTTAATCCGAGTTACAGAGTCCCGGCGCGGGGGAATCGCGGGCAGGAATAATAGTTGAGAGCGTTAGAGGTGCTTCTGAACGAGCCTGCGGAGACGTTCGTGGTCTTCTTCCTTCATGTGGACGAACTCGACGCCGCTGCCGTCGGGACCGATATTGCGAACGACGGCGGTGAAATGGATTTTGCGGAGGCCGGAGCGGACTTCGAGCTGAATGGAATCGCCAACGCTGAGGCGATTGGGAGATTCGACGTAAGCGCCGCCGAGGCTGATGGTTTTGACGCGAACAGGGCTCATCACCTGGGCCTGGCTGCCGATTTGCGCGCGCAGCGGCGATTCGAGAGGGACGCGCGTGTAACGGCGAGGAACTACAAAATTGCCCAGCGGCGCCGACGGTGATTCGAATGCGGCGCGAACGCGGGCAGAAGAAGGAGTTTCTTCCATCATCGCGAGGGCGTCTTCGGCGGCGGCGCGCAGGCCAGCGGGTTCGACGTAGGTGAGGCCTTCACGTTTGCCGGCTAGCTGGCGGAGCAGTTCGATGGATTCGACGGCGTGGAGGCGGCCGAGAGCTTCGATTGCTTTGATGCGGACGAAAATGTCGCGCAGGATTTCGTGTCCGCCGGCGGCGATTTCCATCAGCAGGGCGACGGCGGTGGCTTCCTGGCCGACGCCAATCTGATCGATCATCATGGGAACGACAAGGGGATGGGCGTCGGCGAGAATCGCGGAGAAAACGAAAGCGGTGCTTTGCGCCGACGGAGTATTGGATGGGCGCGCGAGTTCGCTGACGGCGAGATCCTGCAGATTCCATTCCCAACTGGCCATCGCGCGGGTAAGGCCGCGGAGGAGGCGGTCGGGATCGGCGGCCGCGAGCAGTTTGATGGCGGCGCTGACGCGCTGGCGGCGGGCTTCGAAGAGCCGGGTCTCAAGAAGCGTAAGAACAGGGACGCCGATGGCGCGAAGCAGGCGTGCCATTGCGGGAATCATTTCGGGGACGCGCGGGTCAGTGAGCAAAAGAGTGAGGCGGTCGAGGAGGCGCTCCGGATCGCGCACCAAGAGGCGAGGGAGCGTCGGGTCGAGGGCGCGATTGGCGAGCGCCGCGTCCACGAGGAGCATCCAGCGATCGTTGGCGACGAGTCGATGGCCGAGAGCGATGAGATGCTCGTGCTCTGCGTCGCAAGGAACGCGTTCGAGGCCGATAAGAATGTTTTCGAAGCCGGAGAAATCGCCGCGCGAGACAGCGACGCGGCCGAGGGTTTCGAGGAAGGCGGCAAGCAGCGCACTGGTTTCGGGGCCGTGCTCCTTGGCCAGGGCGGTGAGCGTGCCCTTGCTGAGGTCTTCAGGCACTTGATTGGGCCAGAGGGATTCGAGAAGCGGCGTAAGCTCGCCGAGGCCCGCGGCGACGATGCGGCGGGTGGCCGAATCCGTGTGCTCCAGGCGGCGCGCGTAGTTCAGAAGAATGGCGCGGGCTTCGCGGCGCGGGGCGTCAGCACCGGTTTCGACGAGAAGATTCATCGTCTGGCGAATGGCGGTGATGGGGACGCACCAGATATCCGGGCCGCGGAGGACGGTGGATTTTTCGCGCGGAGGAAGCTCCAGCCAGAAGCGCTCGATCAATTGCTCACGATACGTTTCATTGGCCCAGGTGGTGGCGAGAGAAGAAAGATGCTGCGAGGAGTGCGGGCCGTGATAGCCACCCGCATCGACAACGACGCCGGCGAGCTGATTCAAAATTGGGCGAACGGAATAGGGCGCAAGCAGCGCGGCCGCGAATTCGGAAGTGAGATATTCGAGGACGAGACTCTGCGAGAGGCGGCGCAGATAAGCTTGCGGAATTTCGCCTTCCTGCGGAGCGTAGTGGGTCATGGAGGCAAGCAGCATGCGGACGGTGCCGCGGCTGGCCTGCTCCATGGAAGAGTGAATCGCGCGGGCTGCTTCTTCGGGGGAGAGGCCGCGGGCGCCCTCCATCGGCGGCGTGAGATGGCCGATGAGGCGGAGCGTGTCGGTAAGCTCCGACATCTGCGGGGCACGGATCGGAGTATCGCCGCTTTCCTCAGA
>DASXIK010000152.1:0-4032 GCA_036498025.1 Chthoniobacterales bacterium | reverse complement strand
GGACGCCGCAGCGCGACGTCCCTACCATCAAAGGATGACCGTGAAGAAATCGAAGGCGAAGCCAGCCAAGGCTCGAGCAAAGAAGAAGGCCGCGGCCACCAAACCAGCGGACGGTGCGGCCCTGCGCAGCCGCGCCTTTGGCAAAGCCATCCTTCGCTCCAGGTCCTACACCTTAAGCCCGCAGCGACTCGCCCAGCTCGTGCAGGCGGCCGCTCTCAAGACCGCCGGCCTGCCCCGGGAACCCTTCCGCGAATCGTGGGCCTACCTGCACGCCATGTTACGTTTGTTGCGCGCTTACGGCCGCGGCGATTACGATAAGGTTTCTGGCCGCGCCCTCCTTTCCGTGGTGGCAGCGGTCGCCTACCTGGTGGACCCAGTCGATTTCATACCCGACGAAGTTCCGTTCTTCGGTTACCTCGACGACGCCACCGTTCTGGAGTTCGCCATCCAAAAAACGCGCAAGGCACTGGACGATTTCATGGTTTGGGAACTGGCGCGTTTGCTCGCCGGCTCCAGGTAGGGCCGCCGCACGGCGTCCCTACCATTTAGGCCTAGCCGCTCGGATCAGACCAACAGCAGCGCCGGATTCTCCAGCAAGTGCCGGAGTTCCTTCAAATAGTCGGCGCCCAGCGCGCCGTCGATTACGCGATGGTCGCAGCTCATGCAGATGGCCAGGCGATGCCCGATCGTCACCTGGTCGCCTTCGCCGATGACCGCCTTTTTGGAGATGGCGCCAATGGCCAGAATAAATCCCTGCGGTGGATTGATGATCGCGGAAAAACTGTCGATCCCGTAGCCGCCGAGGTTCGAGACGGTGAACGAGCCGCCCTGGAATTCCTCGGGCTTCATGCGCTTGTTCCTCGCGCGTTGAGCCAGGTCTTTGACCGTTTCGCTGATCTCGCGCAGTGATTTCTTCTGGGCCGCGCGCACCACCGGGGTGACGAGGCCGTCGTCGATGGCCACGGCCACGGCGAGATCCACGTCTGCATATTGCACAATGGCGTCGCCATCGAAGGAAGCATTGGCCTTGGGCACTTTGAGCGCAGCCTGCACCGCCGCTTTGAGAATGAAATCGTTGACCGTTATCTTGGCCGTGTCCGCGCCTTCCCCGGCCGATTTCAGCTCGGCGCGCGCCGCCATCAAAGGCCCGGCATCGAGGTCGATATTCAGGTAAAAATGCGGAACGGGCCCTTTGCTCTCGACGAGGCGCTGGGCAATGACCTTGCGCATGCCGGTCAACTGGATGCGAGCGCCTTCTCCCGGCCTAACAGGGGCCGCGGCGGCCTTCGCTGAAGGCGGCTGTTGACGCGCCGGGCCGCCTGCTTTGGCCGCAGCACGAACGTCACTCTCCGTAATGCGCCCTTCCGGCCCAGTTCCATCCAACGTAGCCAAGTCTACTCCTAGTTCACCGGCCAGCCGGCGCGCCACCGGGGAAGCTTTGACGCGGGCTTCGTCAGTCTGCGGAATCAGCCGTGCAGGTTGCTTGTCGGACTGTGGCGGCTGCTTCGGAGTAGACGACACGTCTGCCTCCACAGGTTCCTTTTTTTGCGGGGGGTTCTCAATTTCGGCCGGAGCTTTGGCTTCCGTTTTCGTGGCGGCCGGGCTTTTTCTCCGGCGCCACCGATGAAAGCGATCCTGTCGCCCACATTCACTTTGCCGCCCTCTTCAATATAGATCTCGGACAAAACTCCATCCTCGGGCGACTCCCATTCCATGGTCGCCTTATCCGTCTCGATCTCCGCCAGGACATCGCCGGTTGAAACTTTGTCGCCTTTCTTTTTCTTCCAGGACACGAGCGTTCCCTCCGTCATGGTGTCGCTCAGTTTCGGCATGGTGATTTCAGGCATGGCGAATTCCTCCTAGAGGTAACAAACCTTGTGCACGGCCGCGATCAGCTTTTCCGCGCTGGGGAGGACGGCTTTTTCGAGGCGCTCGTTGTAGGGCATGGGCACATCCTCCTGGGCCACGCGCAGGATAGGTGCGTCGAGTTCATCAAAAATGTTTCGTTGAATTCGGTAACAAACTTCCGCGCCGACCCCACAGAAAGGCCGGTCCTGCTCAATAATGACCACGCGGTGCGTTTTCGCGACCGACCGGTAGATCGCTTCTTCGTCAAGCGGCTTGACGGAGCGCAGGTCAACCACCTCGGCGCTGATGTCCTCCTCCTCCAGTCGGGCAGCCGCAGCCAGGGCCAGGGGGACGGTCTGGGCGTAACAGATGATGGAAACGTCGCTGCCTTCGCGCTTTACCTCCGCTTCGCCTAACGGAATCAACAAGTCGTGGTCGAGCGGTTCCACCATTCCCTTGGAGCTGTAGAGGAGTTCGCATTCCAGCACGAGCACCGGATTATTATCGCGCACGGCCGTCTTGAGCAGGCCCTTGGCGTCGCGCGGCGTGGCCGGCGTGCAGATTTTCAAGCCAGGCACATTGGCATACAGACATTCGGTTGCATGCGAATGAGTGGCGCCGAGTTGATGGGCGGGTCCGTTAGGCCCACGAAAGGTGATGGGGATATTGAATTGTCCGCCGGACATGGTGAGCATGTTCGGCGCGTTGTTGACCACCTGGTCGAAGGCCACCAGGGAGAAGCTGAAGGTCATGAACTCGATGATTGGACGCAGGCCCACCATGGCTGCCCCCACGCCGATGCCGGCAAACCCGTTCTCGCTGATGGGCGTATCGATGATGCGATTCGCCCCGAAGCGATCGAGTAATCCCTGGCTCACTTTGTAGGCGCCGTTGTATTCGGCCACTTCCTCGCCCATCAAAAAGACGTTCGAGTCTCTCTCGAGCTCCTCGGCCAGGGCCTCGTTCAGAGCCTGCCGATAGGTAATTTCTCTCATGATCCCGCTCCCCTCGCGCTGGCCTCGTTAGGTGGACTGTTCTCCGCGTAGGTGTAGTCGTAGAGCTTCTCGAGCGGCGACTCCGGACTTTCCTCGGCGAACTTGACGCTGGCCAGAGCGGCGTCCTTGGCCCGCTTGTCCATCTGGTCGAATTCCTCGTGGCTTAGCTTGCCTTCACGGGTCAACTGCGCGCGCAAGCGCGTGATCGGATCGTCCAGCCGGTATTTCTCCAGTTCATCCTTGGTGCGATAGCTGGCGGGATCGGACATGGAGTGGCCGCGATAACGGTAGGTGCGCGCCTCAACAAAGGCCGGATGCGGGTCCCGCCGAATGGACGTCACGATCTCGCCGATGCGGTCGCGCACCTCCCGGAAATTCATGCCGTCAACGACCTCGCCGGGGATATCGTAGCCTTCGGCGCGGTCGACGATTTGCTTGAGCGAGGTCGAGCGCTTCACCGACGTGCCCATGGCGAACAGATTGTTCTCGCAAATGAAAATGACGGGCAACCGGAGAAGGCCGGCGAGGTTCAAGGCCTCGTGAAACGCGCCCTGGTTAATGGCGCCATCGCCAAAGAAACAAAGGGTCACGCGATCTTCCTTGCGATACTTGGAGGCGAAAGCCATCCCGGCCGCGAGGGGCACGTGCGCGCCCACAATGGCATGCCCGCCGTACATGTGATTGGCCCGATCGAAATAGTGCATGGAACCGCCGAGACCGCGGGAGCAGCCCGTTTCCTTGCCGAAAAGCTCGGCCATGCAGGCATTGGCGCTGGTGCCACGGGCGAGCGCGTGCGCGTGATCGCGGTAGGCCGTGATGATGTAATCATCTTGGCGCGTCGCGGCCACGGCCCCGACGACGACGGCTTCCTGACCGATATAAAGATGACAAAAACCGCCGATCTTCTGCGCTTGATACTGTTGGCTGGCGCGTTCTTCAAAGCGCCGGATCAACAGCATCAGCGAGAGCATCTCGACCTCGTCGCGCTCCGCCGCAGGCTGCATGGGGTTACGCGGCCCGCGCGAGGGAAGTTGGGCGAGGCGCCGATTCGGCCTGCCGGCCGAAACGCACGCAGAGGACGAAGAGGCAGGTAAAACCGAGATCTCTCACCAGCGAATTGCGGAAGAACATACAGGTGGGCGTGGCGCTGTATTGAGGCAGGCCGACGGTCAGGGCCTGCACCAGGCCG
>DASXIK010000151.1:0-4008 GCA_036498025.1 Chthoniobacterales bacterium | reverse complement strand
CCCGTCGGTCGCCTGAAAGAAATTTCCTATGCGCGAAAAGAGATCGAGCAAGTCTGGTGGAACGGAAGAGTTAGCGGGCGCATTGTAGCCCGCCAGTTTCAGAAGATGCTGGAGGCGAAGCTTCGGATCGCCCAGGACGCGATAGGCTTCATTGACGGCCGCGAAGTCGAGAGAGGCGCGGTTTTGATCCGGGTGTTCCGCAAGAGTGAGCGCGTGATAGCGCTCTTTCAACTCATCCGCATCGAGCCAGGGACGTCGCTCCTCACCGAATATGGCAAAATAGTCGGTCGCGTGTTGGTGCTTGGCCATTCCTTCGTCATTCGGCATTGGTCATTGGTCATTTCGATCCCGGCGCTTCGCCGGGATCGTCCTCACGCAGCGAAACTTTCGCCGCACGAACAATGGGCCACCGCATTCGGATTGGTCACCTTGAATCTGCCCTTCTGCAAATCGTCGCTGTAATCGAGGAGGGAGCCGCTGACGAAGAGCGCACTTTTCGGATCGATGACCACGCGCACGCTCGAAGTTTCCACCATGATATCGCGGTTGGCCGGTCCCTCGACCAGATCCATTTTATACTGCAGGCCCGAGCAACCGCCGCCGATCACGGCAACGCGCAAGGCGCCCTTGGGCCGGCCTTGTTTCTCAAGCAGCGAGGACAATTTGCGCGCGGCGTTCTCCGTCACCTTGACGAGACGCTCGTTGCCGATTTTGTAATTGAGCGGCGCGGCCGTGCTCGGAGTTGTTTCCACGATTTAGACTAATGCGCGGGTTCGCCAGATCAAGCTGAGCAAGCCCTATGCTAAAGCTGCCAGGTGAAGTGTGTCAGCCGGCCCGTTGACCGCCGCTTTCAGGTGCTCCTGCGCGATCGCCTCGATCTCACGCACGAAGGAGACGTGTTGAAATCTTTCGCGTAGGACCTTGCTCCCGGCAAACCCTTTGGAATAGGCCATGAGGCGGGCGCGCATGGAGCGGATGGCCTGTTCTTCGTCTCCCCAGTTTTCCACGGTGAGACGACAATGGCGCAGGATGAGAGCCCATTTCTCCGCAGGCGGCGGCGCGGGCAGAAGTTCGCCGGTGGCGAAGTAGTGTTTCGTCTGGCGGAAAATCCATGGGGAACTCATGGCCGCGCGGCCGATCATCACGCCGGCGATGGCCGTCTGCGCGCGGCGCCGGGTGATGTCCATGGGCGTGACCAGATCGCCATTTCCGATCACGGGAATCGGCACGGCGGCAGCCACGGCGCCGATCACATCCCAGTCGGCACTTCCGGAATAACCCTGGGCGCGCGTTCGTCCATGCACGGTGAGAGCGGCTATGCCCTGGTCGAGGAGAATTTCCGCCACCCGCACGGCATTAATCGAATCCGCATCCCAACCGATGCGAATCTTGGCCGTGACCGGCAAAGGGGCGACGCCGCGGACGACGGCGGCGGCCACGCTGGCAAGCGTCGGGCAATCCTTGAGCAGCGCGGAGCCGCCATTCTTGGCCACCACTTTGTTTACGGGGCAGCCGAAATTCAGGTCGATAAAATCCGGCCGCACCCAATCGACCACCTGCCGGGCGGCTTCGGCCATGTGTCCGGCATCGCCCCCGAACAATTGCACACCGACAGGCCGTTCGATCTCGTCGAAATCGAGATACTCGCGGGTGCGCTCGTTGCGCCGAAAAATTCCCTCGGAGGAAACGAACTCGGTAGTGAGCACGTCCGCGCCCTGCTCCTTGCAGAGCTGGCGAAAAACCTTATCCGACACGCCGGCCATGGGCGCGAGGAAGAGCGGGAAATTGTCCTGGAACCAGGGGAGGGATGAGGCTGGAGTGCTGGAGTGATGGAGTGATGGAGGAATGGCGGGCGGCGCCGCTGTAGCCACGGCGCTCTGTCGCCGTGTTTCGGAACGCCCCGACAGAGCGGGGCGGCTACAGGAAGAACCAGCGCTCATTGGTTAGGCGGTGGCTGCGCGCAGAAGCGCGGCCACCTCATTTTGCACGTTTTCGATTTCGTCGAGCCGCAATTTTGGATCGGGCACAATGAAGACGTCGCCGGTGGCGACATGTTCGTAGACGAGCACGCGCCCGTTAGCGGAGTCTTCCGTCTTGATTTGCTTGAGCATGCGTTTGCGCTCGAGCATGACGGCGAGAACGTAGCAGGCATTGGCCGGCGGATTTTCCGAAGCGACCAGCCGGCGAAAAAGTTCCTCGGCATTTTCCTTGCCCAAGGGCTCGGGCGGCGCGGCCGGAGCAGGTTCGTAACGCGCTTTCCAGAAGGAGAACGGCTGAATGTTTTCATTGCGGCGCGCCCACGCCTCTTCGGTCAGGTCTTCCCGGCGGAAACCATCGGCATCGCGGAAAAGAAGAGTGTAAAAATATTCACCGGCGGCGAAGGGCCGCTGGGTGGCGGTGCACGCATCGGACCGGTGCTTGATGGCCCATTCGTTAGCCAGCGGATTCGTCATCGGGCAACTCTACGGCGAAAACGGATGAGATTAAAGCCCAGCCCGTCGCGATTGGTCGAGCGCAGATAGAGCAGATAAAGGCCGATGATCGCGAAGATCACGTTGGGCGTCCAGGCGGCAGTCCACGAGGAGATGCGGGACCCTTCACCCAGGGCGAGGAAGAGATGAGTCAGGAAATTCATGGAAAAGACCAGGATAATGGAGGAGGCCACACTGGAGAGGACGCCCCGGCGGGAAAATCCAATGCCGAGCGGTGCGGCAATGAAGACCACCACCAGGCAGGTCCAGGGCAGGGCCAGCCGGTATTGCATGTGCGTCTTGAAGGGCGCCAGCAGAGTCGAGGGAAAATCGGAATTGAAGCGCAGATAATCACGCAATTCGGGGACGCTGAGATACTCGGCGCGGACATTGGCGCTGCTCAGGCGAAAAGGGGTTTCGGTCCAATGACTGATCGTGAGCGAGGGCTGAATTTCTTCATGGGTAATGTTGCCGGTCCCATCGTAGTTCACGATTTTAACGTTTTCCAAATCCCATGTCGTCGTCTCCGGCCGAAACATGGCCTTGCCCGCCAGATAGCTGGTCACGATATTGTCGTGGGCGTCCTGTTGCAGGACCTCGACATTGTTAAAGATGTTCTGGCCGCGGCGAAAGCTCTGGATGAACCAGGTGCGGCTGTCCGTGCGGTTGCGGAAGATTTGTCCCTCGATTTGCGATTCGCGCCGTGTTTTCTGCTCGTTATTGAGCAGGGTCTTGCGGGCGAGATCGGCGTGTGGGGCGAGAGCGTAATTGAGCGCTGCGCTGGCGGCCACGGTCAGTAATCCAATGATGATGAGCGGCCGGAGGACGCGCGGGACGCTGACGCCGGCGGTCAGCATGGAAACAATCTCATTGGCGCGCGACATTCGTCCCAGGCAAAAAAGCAGGGAGAGCAGGAGGGAGACGGGCAGCAGGATAACCAGGATCTGCGGGAGCTGGCTCAGGTAATAATGAGCCACCCGGGTGAAGCCAAGATGCTCGTCGATGAAGGTGGAGATGTTATCGCTGACGTCAAAAATCAGCCAGATGGAAATAAAGCCGACGATGCAATAGACGTAGACCTGCAGGAAGTTCTTGATGACGTAGCGATCGAGCAGCTTCATGATGGGGAAATTTGCGGCTGGGAAGGCATTTATCCTAGCGCAATGCGGCTGGTTCTGCACGCCCAGAGGGGAAGCTCCAAACAAGGGCCGCGCGATTCCCCTTGGGTTTTGGTTATTGAAGTTTCTCTGGAGCTTGGATGTTGGAGCTTTTGATTGCTCGCGTGATTTGCTCTCAGAGCGTAGTCTCCCCTCCTTCCATGATCGCGCTTAAGGACTCTCTCGGCACCGATTTCGTGGAACGGGTCCGGACGATCTTTTCCGAGACTGGCGTTCTTTCCAAATCGAAGAACTTCGAGTTTCGTCCGCAACAACAGGAGATGGCGGTGGCGGTGGGGCGGGCGCTCGAGGAAGAGCGCCATTTGGTGGTCGAGGCGGGGACGGGCGTGGGGAAATCGCTGGCTTATTTGGTGCCGTCG
>DASXIK010000150.1:0-5530 GCA_036498025.1 Chthoniobacterales bacterium | reverse complement strand
CTCGGCGCCGCGGGCAGGAGGCTATAGATTCGCGCCTGATTGGAAACCTGGCCGGCCTGAACGCCCGCGTCCAGCACAATCACGCATACGATCAAAGCCAAAAGCTTTTCGCTGAGGACCCACAGTCCAATGAATGCCGCGAGCGAGGCGAAAAGGCTCAAGCTCACACCAAACCTGGCGCCACGCCGATCGGCCAAACGACCGATCAGCGGGGCCGACGCCGCGCCAACCGCGCCCACCAGACCAAACAGACCCGCGGCTCGTTCACCGTAGTGATACGGCGGAGCCTGGAGAAGAAAGATCAGGTTGACCCAAAAAGCATTCAAGGCCCCGAACAGCATCGCGCCGACCAGCGATATTTCGCGCAGCGCCGGCTGCTCGCGCACCATATCGATCAGCGATCGCAGCAGCTCCCGATACGCAATCGCCCGCGACGGAGGGCGCCTGGGCAGGACGAAGCTCACCATCATCGCCAGCGCCATCATCAGCGCCGCCGCGATCCAATACATCGCCCGCCAGCCAAGTTCCGCCGCCACGAAGCCGCTGACGGTCCGCGCAAGCAGGGTGCCGAGCATCATGCCGCTGAGCACGATCCCGACAATCCTGCCTCGGTCTTTGGAAGGGGCAAGCTGTGAGACAAATGGAAGAACCAGATGCTGGATGATCGAAGCCGATCCCAGCAGCAGGCTGGCGATTGCAAGGCAGGTGAAATTTGGCGCGGCCGCCACCGCCGCGGCGGCTATCGCGGCGCAGACGCACGATACCGTAATCAGCCGGCGGCGCTCGAACATGTCGCCCAGCGGCACCACCAGGAGCATCCCCAGGACGAGACCCGATAAGGTAAAGGTTGGTATGTAACCGGCAGCGTGTCGAACTCCGAACGCTTGCCCCATCTGGGCAAGCAACGGTTGGCTGTAGTACAGGTTGGCAACGCTGGTTCCCGCCGCCAGCGTCATCCACCAGGTCGTTTTTCCGTTGAGCGATTCCGATTGTCCTGTATGCATTGGTTCGTGGGGCTTCTCACATAAAGGCGTGAAGGAGCGTCCCGCCATTGTGAACCTGGCTTCACACGCCTTGGGGGTCGTCGTAGCGGTCGGAAAACGCCCGAGGAAAACCGCGCCGCGCAGCAGATACACCCCGGCCACGGGATTTATTCCCTTCCGATGCGGGGAAGAACGCGTTTGCCGGAGCCGCTATGGATTGCGGCCAGCCGAGCTTCGTGCAATCGGCGGCCGACGGTCGTGGCAGGCTGCGGAAAAGGGACTTCCGCAGCCTGCTCGCTCTCTCTTATCTCTCCCATGGGGAGGGAAGATTAAGGAAAGCCGCCAGCTTTCATGCAGGGTGCTAAAAGCGAAGATCCACCGCGACCCCCGAAAGCTTCTTTTTCCGCACCTGTCAGGACCCTTGCGAAGCTTCATACGCGTGCTTGAGGCCACGGCGCGCGCGAGGCGGCCTGAGGGTACGCATGCGATTGACCGGTGAGCGCCGGGCCAATACCCGGCACGGTCGTCCCGCCCGTTTCATCGCCTGCCATCGCCGCAGCCAGGTCCTCAAGTGCGAGCCGTCAACGTCGAGCAGGAAACATACATTTTCGAAGGCGAATGGGCCGCGGCCTGGGGGACCCAGCAGCCATTCCCGAGCTTCCATGAACTCACGTTTGCGTCCGGGCCGCAAAGCGTCGATGTTGCTCTGAAAGACATGGACGGCATCAACCAGGACGGCCAGGGCCAGCCGTCGAAAAGGGTCCATCAGGGCGCTGTCGCGGCGGTTGGGGAAGAACTGAGCCGGCATGATGCTCTGGCTCTCGAAGATTATCGCGTCGGCCATCTCGTTCATGTAGCCACCTCTTCAGGCGTTTGTTTGAATGAGCTGAATTGAATCGCTTCAGGTTCGCAGACGGTCGATAAAGCTTAAAATTAGTGGACAACGCGACGGCCCCGCGGAGCCGGCTGGCGTTCGCTCCTCTATAGCTGCCGCAGGACACTTTCCTCGTGGCCGCCGGCCCCGGCCATCACCGACGCCCGGTCGATATCGTCGGTGAGCAGCAATGATTCCTCACCGGTTGGCCATTTGATCCTGATCAGCGTACGGCCAAGATTCTGCGTGATTCCCAAAACTTCGATTGGCTCGTGCGGCGGATGCACCAGACCGGTACGATGGTCGCGAACCATTCTTGATAGAGTTGCCGAGATCACTGGAGTTCCCTCCCGATCGGATACCCTTGATGGGCTCGCTGGTGGCCGTGGTTGGATGGCCGATCCTCATTCCTTTCACCATCAAAGGCGTGAAAACCCGCGTCACAGTATCGGGCAGATCCCGTGACGCAAAATGAGCACGTTTCGCCCTACCCCGAACCGGCTCGAAGTACCGGAATACGGAACATTGCGAAGCATTGGCGGGCCAATTTTACCGGCCGGCAATCCCTTCACCCGCAAGGCGTGAAAAGATTGTTCACAAAATCCGGCCAAGTTTGTGCCGAGGTGGGATGCTCGATCAGCGGGGCGAAAGAGCGGCTTTTCGACCGGCTGCGTTTAATGTTCGCTCTGAGCGGCTTGTCAATCGAGGAGGGCCCGGACGATCTCGAGATGGCGAGGCATTCCAATACGCGTGTAACTGGCGAGCGCCTGGCGGAGTAACTCCTGCGCCTCTTCACGATCACCGGGCGCGGCCCGCTCGATCAGCATCATCGCGCGGAAGCGGCGGATTTCCGTCTGTTCGAGCAAATGGGGGAAGGATTCGGCCTGCCGCATCGAGATTTGAAAGTGTTCCTCGGCAGCCTCATACTGATGCGCCGCGCAAGCGGCGAGCGCGGCGATGGTATGTGTCAGGCGCGAGACCGGCCACAGTGCTACCGCGCCCGTAGCCAACAACTCATGAGTCATCTGATAAAGCCCTGCCGCCTGCTCCTGCTCACCGAGCATGACCAGCCCCTCGACCGCCAGGGCCAGCAGCAACCACGAACCTCTCATATTCGGTTGGCCGCTGACCTGGAGCAGGTGGCGCGATTCATCAAGAATTGCGGATGCTCCGGCGCGGTCGCCCATGTACGCCGTCTGTCGAAACGCCATGCCGGCGCCGAACCCATCGATGGAGTTCCTGAATTCAGGGCCCACCACACCCGGAAATCGCATGGCTCCGCCGGAGGATGCTTGCGCGTGCCGCAGAGCGCTGGCCCAGTCACCGCGGAAAAAATCCAGCAGGCCTAGCTGTACCTCGGATAGCGCCTCGCGGAAGGCAAACTGGACCTTGGCCTCCGATTTCAACGCCCAGCCAAAGCCGGTTTCGAGTTGGGCCAGGTCGGGCACCTTGTTGAATTCCACCATCGCTTGCGCGCTCTGGCAGAGATCCAGCGTATAGGACTGCCCGATCTTCCTTGCCAGCGGCTCAAGGACGGCTGCGATTCCTGCCGCCTCTTGCAGGCGTCCCAGATAGAGCAGTGCCTGGTGCAGGATCCGTAATTGAAGGGCGCGCTGCCACGGAGGGGCTTCCGATCCGGCCCGTTGTTCGCAGAGCAACCCGTCTTCGGCACTCTCTCGCAGAAAAAAGAAGTGGAAATTTGCGATCGACCGCACGCCGATCACCCGCGCCTGAAGCTTGGGATCGGAAAGCCGGGCCGCGATGTCCGAAGCTTCGCGCAGCGCCTCGCGGGCCGGCTCGTAGCTTCCGGTCGTCGCGTAGGCGTGGCCCAGTGCCGCAAGCAGACGCACCGTGTCAACGCTGGCATCCTGGTGGAAATACTCCAGGCCGCGCCGGGCCAGCTTTATCGCATCCTGGAAGCGTCCGGCCCAGAGCAGGGTCTCGGTCAATTCGGTAAAGCTGCCGCCGATTGTCGCGCGATCGTTCAGGCCGATATGAATCTCAAGCGCCTCGCGTAAATGAGTAATCGCCGAATCCCATCGTTCAAGACCCCTCTCGGCCATGGCGAGGTTCGCCAAACCGATCGCTCTTTCGCGTTCGTCCATCGTACCCCGAAGCGACAACGCCGACTCGAACTTGGCTCGCGCTTCTTCAAATGCGGCGGCCTCAAGGGCACGCTTGCCGGCTTGCATCTGCCAACGGGCCAGCACCTGGCGATCAACGAATGACCCCGCCTTGAGGAGGTGATCGGCGATCTCCCCGGCGTACTCCCTTGCGGCCCTCGGATAGAGCTGCTCGATCGCGCCGGCGGCGGCGGCGTGTAATCGCTGCCGGCGCGCGCCCGAGATACCGGCGGCCAGAGTCTGACGCACCAGTTCATGGGCGAAGGTGAACGGCTTCTCCGGGCCCTCGGAGCTGGGGACGATTATTCCCATCTGCTGCGCCTTCTCAAACACGCTGAAAAGTTCGTCAACGTCGGTCTGGCTGATGGCGCTCAACAAATGAAAGCTAAAGCTGCGGCCGATCACAGCGGCGGCGGCCAAAACCCTCTTTTCGTCTTCATTGAACCGCTCCAGCCGCCGCCCGATGATCAGGCGCACGTTTTCCGGCACGTCGATCTCGTCGATTTGGATGTCGCTGCGAAACTGGCCGGCCGTATCAAACACCCGGCCTTCCTCGATCAGATGCCGGTACACCTCCTCGACAAAAAATGGATTTCCCTGGCTTTCCTCAAAGATGGCGCCCAGCAGATTCTCCGGAGCCTGCCGCTGGCTCAGCTCCAGCAGCATTTTTGCGACCCCGTTTTTTGACAAACCATTGAGCTTCATCGGACGGATGCCGAGCCGAATCAGTTCCTCCAGACTCCTGACCAGGGCCGGATTGGCTTCCGAATAGTCGTCGCGATAGGTCCCGATCATTACCAGCGGGAACTGGGCCAGGCGGTTGGCCAGATGAATCAACAGCGCCAGCGTGGATTCGTCGGCCCATTGGAGATCATCAAGCAGGAGCAAATGCGGACAGATTCGAGCCCATCGTGCGAGCGCATCCGAAACGCCCTGGAAAACATAACGGCGCCGCTGGGGCGGGGGCAGATCCAATGGCTCCGGGATATCCGGAAAAACCCGCCTGAGACTGGGGACGAGTTGGGCCAGTTGGGCCGCGTTGTCGCCCATCTGGCGGCGGAAATCATCCAGGCTGGCCGCCTGGGCCAGACCGCCTTCAAAGATCTCGACGAAAGGCAGATAAGGGAACGGCTCGTCCCTTTCGTAGCAGTGTCCGACCAGAACCCGGAAGCCATTGAGGGAGTAAGCGTACTCGGCCATCTCCATCGCCAGGCGCGTCTTGCCCACACCGGGGCCGCCCCCGATCATAAGCAACGACCCGCGTCCTCGCAGCGCACGATCGATAGCCGCGTGGATCGCATCGCGTTCAGTTTCACGGCCGACAAAGGCGGTTCGATCCGCGAGCGAAAAGCGATGAACACCAAGCACTGCCGGCACATCCGGGGCGTTATAATCTCCAGCCCGAACCGGCTCGCCGTTTGAAGGTGGCGGCGGGGTTGTTTCGCTGCTGGTCGCGCCAAATTCCCACGCCACGGGAAAATCAGGATCGATTTGATACGAACAGAAGGTGCCCGTCTTGATGCATCTGGAGAGGATGCTTCCCAGGGTGG
>DASXIK010000149.1:0-2775 GCA_036498025.1 Chthoniobacterales bacterium | reverse complement strand
TCCGGATCTCCTTGGAGAGACACGCGCCGCCTGCCGAGCCGGAGCCTTGGCGGAGGCTGGTCGTGTCCCCGTAACATGCCGGAGCGCCGACGGCGCGGCGCCCTCCAGTTACTTGGACGCCTCGGAGAGACGTCCCTACCTGAACCAGGCGCTGGGACGCAGCGTGGCCAGATGCGAAAATCCGGTTACACTTCGGCGGTGGGACAAATCGAAGAGAACTTGGAACGCGTGCGCGAGAAAATCTCGGCGGCGGCGCAGAAGGCTAATCGATCGGCCGATGAGGTGCAGCTGATCGCCATTTCCAAGACCCACCTGGCGGAGAGTGTGCGTGAGGCTTTTCAGGCCGGGCAGAATGTTTTCGGGGAGAGCCGAGTACAGGAGGCGCGAGCGAAAATCCCGGAGCTGCCTTCTGCTCTGCGCTGGCACTTTGTCGGACATCTGCAGAAGAACAAAATCCGCCACGCGCTTTCTCTCTTTGAACTTTTCCACAGCGTCGATTCTCTGGCCCTGGCTGAGGAGATGAACCGGATCGCCGATGAAGGGGGCATGCATCCGCGCGTTCTGCTCGAGGTCAACGTGTCGGGCGAGGGGAGTAAGTTCGGTTTTTCGCCGGAAAAACTGCGCTCGGCCATGGAGAGTTTGGTGGCTCTTCCCCGCTTGACCGTGGAAGGCCTGATGACCGTTCCTCCACTTGCGCCCGAGGCGGAAAAGTCGCGCCGGTTTTTCGCGCAGCTCCGCGAGTTGCGCGATCAAATGGAGAAGGAATTCAACTTGCGCCTGGCGGAATTATCCATGGGCATGACGAACGATTTTCCGATCGCCATCGAGGAAGGCGCCACCATGGTGCGGGTCGGCACTGCCATTTTCGGGGAACGGGCGACTTTTAAAGTGAACCGCGAACCGGAGATGATCGATTAGCCGGCCACGTTCTTGTGTCGAAACCTGTCGTGCTACAGTCTTGAAATGCGGCTCGAGCCAGCGAACATTCAGCGCATCGGCGACGAACTCGCCATCCAGTGGAACGACGGCCAGGAGTCTTACTTCAAGCTGGAGTTTCTCCGCCTGGCCTGCCCATGCGCCGCCTGCGGCGGTGAGCCCGATGTCCTGGGCAATATCTCGCGCCCGCAGGTGACTTACACGGCGGAAAGCTTTGACCTGGCGGGGTTCAATCTCATCGGGGGTTACGCGTTGCAGCCGCGCTGGCGCGATGGCCACGAGAGCGGGCTTTACAGTTTTCAGTATCTCCGGCGATTGAACGATCGCTCTTAAAGGAACCGGGCGGGGTTTAAAGAACGGACCACTTACCTTGAGGTTATGCACGCCAGTCCTTCTCGGTGGGTTAACCGGCAGGGCGTTGACCTTCCCCCAGAACAACATTGCCATCGGGCATGAGTTTGGCTGAAATAACCGGTCGATTCCCATGAATCACACGGTCAAGTCTCTGGTCATAGCATGCTGCTTCATCATTTGCGGAGCCGGCGCCGTGCTACTGCCGGTGAAGAGTCCCCCGACCGGACGGCGGCAGCAGCCCACGGCGACGCCGGTAAGGAACCATGAGGCGCCCAGCGGCCTCTGGATTGAGGTCTGATTGTGCCCCGGAGGGCCCCCAACAGCTACCCGGGGATGGTGACCCGGAGCAAGGATGTCGGCCGCAGCAGAGGCGCGATCACCCGGCCCGCAGCGCTCGCCGGCACAAGACAAAGCTCGCCCGGGCGCAGTTGAACGCCCCCGCAGTCGGCCGCCCCTTCCAAAAGGCAAATGATGGCGAATTCCCCGCGCCCAATGACTTCGCGAGGAGCGTCGATGGTCCACTTCCAGACCTTGAATAATTCATGGTCCACCAGCATTTCACCCTCAGGCTTGATCAATCCCGGCCGGCAATCGCTGAAGTCGATGCATTGCAACGCCTGTTCAATGTGCAACTGTCGCGGCTGTCCCGAATCATCCGTGCGATCCCAGTCAAACACCCGGTAAGTGGTGTCGCTGTTTTGCTGGACCTCCACCAATAAGTTGCCTGCTCCGATGGCGTGAAAACGCCCGGCAGGCAGAAACATCGAGTCTCCCGCCTTCACTTGGATAGCGTGGATTCGCCCGGCGACTGTGCCATCTGAAATCGAGCGCTGAAATTCTTCCGCATGAGTGGCCTTATCTAATCCGACAAACAGAGCAGCGCCCGGCTCCGCTCTAGCCACGTACCAGAATTCTGTTTTCGGTTCGCCCCCGAGTTTCCCGGCCACGCTCTCAGGCGGATGAACCTGCAGAGACAATTTCTCGTTGGCGTCGAGCAATTTGATGAGCAAGGGGAATCGCGGCGCATCCGCCACTGGTCCGAAGATTTCGGCACGATGCTGAACCCAGAGGTCGTGCAAGGTCAGTCCCTGCAAAGGGCCGTCTCGCACGACGCTTTGCGCTTCCGGGCGGTCGACGATCTCCCAGGATTCGCCGATTTTTCGCTTTGCCGGAAGTCTCTTGCCGAACGCCGTTTCCAACCGGCGCCCGCCCCAGATTCGCTCCATAAAAATGGGCTCAAATACGAGCGGTTGGGTCAAATCGAGTCGGGACATGGGGTGTTTGTAGGGCGCCTGTGTCAGAGGCCGTCTTGGGCGGCGTTTCACAGAAACGCCCTACCATTGAGGAGTCTGCGGTAGTTTGCAACGTGGCCCGGATTTGTGATCGCCGGTGGAGACATTAATATGAGCACTCTTTTTTGAACATGAAGGTGTGTCCTCTCGTCAGTAAATGGGTGCCGGTCCTTGCCTGGATGCTATTGATTTT
>DASXIK010000148.1:0-4426 GCA_036498025.1 Chthoniobacterales bacterium | reverse complement strand
ATCCGGACGCGGCCGCGCGCGAACTTTTTGTCGAGAAAACCCTGGCGGGTTTACGTTCGATTTCCGGTCTCGAAAGCGTCTCTATGAGCAGCGATATTCCGCTCAACGGCGGCAGTCGCGTCCTCTACGCGCGCCCGGAGGGTGACGTTCCTCCGGTGGACAAACGTCCAGCCTGCCCGGCGCACGGGATCACGCCGGGCTATTTCCGCACCTGGGGCACTGCCATCCAGGCTGGCCGCGATCTTGACGAGCACGACGTCACTGGTCGGCAAAATGTGATCGTGATCAGCCAGGCGGGCGCGCGAAAACTTTTCGGCGGTGAAAGCCCGATCGGCCACACCCTGTTGATCACAGGTTACAGCGTCCCCGCGGAGATCATTGGGGTCGTAGCTGACGTTCGCTCACAGCGCCTGAATGAAGCAAATGACATGGAATTTTATCGGCCCATGGCGCAGGAGAACTTTCCCTTCCTCAGTATCGCGGTGCGCAGCCGTCTGAAAACGGAGGCGGTGACCAAGCTGGTGCAAGCCGCTCTGGCGGGAATCGACCCCGCGATCGCGATCGCCCAGCCGCAGGCAATGGAGGAGGTCGTCACGCAAGCACTCGGACAAGCGCGTTTGATGATGCTGCTGCTCGGAGTTTTTGCGGGCGTGGCTTTGTTGCTGGCGACGGTTGGAATTTATGGGGCGGTGGCCTACACGGTGGAGCAGCGGACGGGCGAGATCGGCGTCCGCATGGCGTTTGGCGCGCAAACCATGGACGTGCTGCATCTAGTCGTTAGGCAGGGAATGAGGCCGGTAATTTTTGGGTTGCTCGTCGGATTGGCAGCGGCGCTCGGCCTGGGCCGGTTGATTGGTTCGCAGCTTTATCAAACATCGGCGCACAATCCGGTTTTGCTGATGGCCACAATGGCAATCCTGGGTATGGCGGCGTTGCTGGCCTGCTTGATTCCGGCAAGGCGGGCGAGTTTGTTAAATCCGGTGATCGCGCTGCGTGCTGATTAATCGTCGCGCGCACGTTGCCCAGCATTAGGGCACGTATGGGTCGATAGCGCGGGTGCGCTGGAACCAGGGAAGAGCTTCAGTCTTTCGTCCGGCGTTCTCGTAGAGACGGCCGACATTCCAGGCCGGTGCCGCGTAGAGGGCAAGCAATTCGATTTCAAAAGTGTCACGGCGGACCGTTTCCGGTACGGGCAAATGGTAGTCGCGCAACAATTGTTCATTCAGGCTGGCCGTCTCGCGCAGGGTCGGCGCCTGGCCTAACGGTTTGACGAGATGAAGCAGGCCGCAGGGTTGAAACCGATAATCGGCCTGCAGGTCCTGGGCGCTGGCAAGCGCAAATCCGATCAGGGCAATGGGCCGCGCCTGGTTGGCATCGACCAGCGCTTTGAGACCGTGGACCTGGCCGTCGTAGTGATCAAAGGGGATGACCAGATCCGGGTAACGGCGACGCAGCTGAAGCAGATACCAGTCAGCCGGGAGCAGAGAGGCGGCGATCAGTATCGTGTCGGACCGCATTTTTTCGACATCATGCAGGTACATCAGGGGCAGAACCACGGAATCGCCCGAGGCGAAAAGAATGGAATTGGGCGGGGCGCTGTGGAGGGCATCCGAGGCAAAATCGCGGGCCAAATGATTATGGCTGAGATCGTGCCGGTGATAATTTCCAAGAACGGTTAGGCCGGCTCCCAAGAGGAGGAGGGTGGCGACCAGGGTGGTGGCCGCGTGTGCCCGCAGCTTGGTCCCTGAGATCAGTTGACCTGCCAGGATAATTCCCAAAGCGCTCAAGGGCGCGAGAACGACATGGGAGAGAACGAAAAACTTCTGCAGCACAAAGAGCGCGGAAGGCGCCGTTTTCAGGTTGAGATTGGTGATGTAAATAAAGAACGGGCCGGTGAATGTGAAAGCCAGAAGAGTGAACCAGAAATACGAGCGATGCCGCCGCCAGGCCTGGATAAAACCCAGCACGATCATCAGGCCGAGCAGCGGGCCAAGGGAGACAAGCAGAGCAAGGATTCTTTGCCCGCCCGAGCCTCCGAGGTAATCCACGGTGCTCACGAGATGCCCACTGCCATAGCTGCGCCGGGCCATGAGGGAGAGCAGGCCCCGCAGAGAAGAAACTTCGCCCCAGTTGTGGATCGGATGGCGGGCGGAAGCCCATGGCACATAGGCGTAGGGCAAAAGTCCGATGAAGAAGACGACCGGACCAAGGAGGAGAATCGCGGGGCGCGCCAAAAGAAACGCGCGGCGCGTCCAAAGCACGAAACAAAAGGCCGGAGCCAAGAGAACCATGGTCTGCTGATTGGTTAGGCCGAGACCGGCCACGAAAAAAGCGGCGAGGAGCAGGCCGACCCGCTCCACTTGAGCCTGCCAGCTGAGGAGAAGAAAAATCAGAAGGCTGGTCAGCAGATTATTCAGCGGAAACACTTCCGCGGCTAACGACCATTGCCAAAAAGTCGCGCTCACTGCCAGGAGCAGGGCGCCGGCGGCGGCGGCCAGGCGCTCTCCGGTCAATCGAAAAGAAATGAGATAGACCATTCCCACGGTGAGCGCATTGAAGACGGCGGAGGACAAATTGACGCGGAACGGAATGGAACCGAAAGGCAGCAGGCTGAAAAGGTGCCCGAGCATGGTGAACAGAGGGTAACCGGGAGCGTGAGGAACCCCCAGGGTCGCCGCCACCGTGATAAATTCGGGCGTGTCTCCCACCACCAGGTCGCGCGCGGCCGTCTGGTAATACAAGACCCCGGCAAGAAGCACGAGGCCGGCGGCGAGGCCGAGAGTCCGGCTGTCGCAGGGAAACCGTTCAGAGGAGGAAGCGTCCATGGCAAGAGCGAAGGGAAAGCGAGTTCAATGGAAACACAAGCTGAAGCCGATGGCTAGAACCCATGTATCTGTTTAGCGCCAACGGCGCGGCATTCATTCCAGCCTGGGGCAACGCCCTAGGGATTCGATGCACACACCAAACCGTCAGCGCTGAAGGCGCGATTCAATCCGGCGCGTTGCAGGTTGAGTCGCGCTTTCAGCGCTCGTGCAATGATCCATCCACAGTCCCGGGGCGATGCCCCAGGCTAATATTGAGACTGCGCCTTTGGCGCTAAACACACACGAACCCATGGGTTCTAGAGGGCGATGACCTGGGCCGAGTGAATGTCGTCGCTGGCGCGGATCACCTTCAGGAGCTCGTCGCTCGGCGTGGTATCGAGATTGAGAACGGTCAGAGCCGTGCCCCCCTCCTGGTTTCGGCTGAGCGACATGGTGGCGATGTTGACGCCGTGTTCGCCTAACAACGTCCCGATGCGGCCGACCATACCGGGGCGGTCGGAATTTTCCAGCACGAGCACGATCCCGTGCGGACGAGCTTCCACCGGCCGGCTGTTGACACTGACGATGCGCGGCGTGGCCCCGAAGAAGGCTCCGCCGACGGAGACGGTTTTGCCGTCGGCTTTGGCGGAGAGCTCGAGCATGTCGGTGTAGTCCCCGGCGGCGCTGAGTCGCGTTTCCGTCACGGTCAGGCCCAGGCTTTCGGCGAAGGCAGGGGCGTTGACTTCGTTGATCTCCTGGCCGCCGGCGGTTTGCAGAAATCCCTTGAGCACGGCGCGGGTGATGGCGGTGGTGTCCACTTCGTTCACTTTGCCGCTATAATTAATGTTGAGCGTTTCCACTCGTTTGGGCGCGATCTGCGAGAGGAAACGCCCGAGCTTCTCGCCGAAGCGCAGGTGCGGCCCGACCACGGCCAGGGTCTTGGCATCGAGATTCGGCATGTTGATGGCGTTGCGAATCGTTCCTTCGAGGAGGACCGCCCTAACGGATTGGGCGATCTCGATCCCGACGCTTTCCTGAGCTTCCGCGGTGGAAGCGCCGAGGTGCGGAGTGAGCACCAGATTCGGGGCCTTGCGCAAAGAAGAGGCTTCGGGCAGCGGTTCTTCTTCAAAAACATCGAGCGCCGCCGCCGCCACGTGACCGCTCGTTAGGGCATCGACCAACGCCGATTCCTCAATTAATCCGCCGCGGGCACAGTTGATAATACGGACGCCGGGACGCGTTTTCTTCAGGCGGGCGGCATTCAGCAGGTGGCGCGTCTCAGGCGTGAGCGGAGTGTGGAAGGAAATAAAATCGGAGCCGGCGAGGAGATCATCGAGTTCCTCCAGGAGCTCCACCTGAAGACTGCGCGCGCGGGCCGCGGACAGGTAGGGATCAAAAGCGAGGACGCGCATGCCGAAGGCAATGGCGCGCCGGCTCAGTTCCGTTCCGATCCGGCCCATGCCGATGACGCCGAGGGTCTTGTTGTAGAGCTCGACTCCTTGAAAATTCTTCCGGTTCCAGCTCCCGGTACGGACGCTGGCATCGGCCTGGGGAATCTTGCGCGCCACCGAGAGGAGGAGGGAGAAGGCGTGTTCCGCGGTGGAGACAGTGTTTCCTCCGGG
>DASXIK010000147.1:0-7682 GCA_036498025.1 Chthoniobacterales bacterium | reverse complement strand
GGCCAGATTAAAGGATGCCGGCTGATAAAGACAAACCAATCGGGCAGGCAGAACGAGGCGGACCCCGCCGGAACAATGAACGTAAAAAAAGTTAAAATTAAGCATTGCCAGGGGTTGTGAATAAATGTTAATAACTTTGGCGATCTGCTTTGACTCACGCTGAACTACGCAGTCTAGCCTTCGCCGTTATCGCGGCCTTCCTCGCGCTTCTTCTCTCGGCGTGTGAGACCGGCGGAGTGGCCTCACGGCATGCAACCCGCAGCCTGCCAGCTTTCGAGGCGCCGATGAAGCATGCCGAATTTCAATCGGTCCGGACCACGGCCTACACCCATACCGAGGCGGACCATACCGCCTACAGCAACCACAATGCGCTCGGCGGACGATTGCAGGCCGCCAGCCCGCCCAGTCGCCGGGCCGAAAACACCAGAAATCCCTTGCCCGCTGAGTTGGCTGGTGACCGACAGCCGCGGCAATCGTTTTCCCTGGAAACCCGCGTCGTGACCAAAAAGACCAAAGAATCCAAGACGGCGCGGGCCAAGAAAGCGGGGGTCACCAAGACGAAGGTCCCTTGCATCGGTAGCGCTGCGGCGGATTGGTCGCGCTGGCCGGCGGGCACGACCTTCCGGGTTCTCTCTACCGGCCAGAAATATCGGGTGGAGGATTACGGATGGGCGTTAAGCGGGCGAAATACCATTGATCTGTATATGGCGACGCCGCGCGACATGAATTCGTGGGGGATGCGCGAGGAGAAGATCCAGGTCTTGCATTGGGGGAATCCGCAGGAAAGCCTGCATCTGCTTCGGCCGCATCAGGCTTCCAAGCACATCCGGCGGATGATCCTGGAGTTGGAAGGCCAGGAGCAGGAAGCCGCGGCCCTGCAGTAGGGATGGGTCATCTCGCAGCGGCTCATTGGTAGGGACGCCGCGCTGCGGCGTCCGCTCCGCGGATAAGCCACCTGCGCTCGCATGTTGCTTTGTCATCCCGCCTGCCCGCCGCGGCGGGTATCACCGCGCGCTTCTGACTTGGACGTTGAGCGTTGGACGTTGGACGTTGGACGTTTGCTTCAAGTTCCCAAAAAACCTAAACAGCCTCTTGAGACTCCACACCTCCCAGCACGCCCCAACCTAACGATCTCCCCAGTGCAGCACGATCTTCCCCGAGTTCCCGGATTTCATCAGTTCGATCGCTTCCTTGAATTCATTCCAGGGAAAGCGGTGGGTGATTACCGGTGAAATGTCGAGGCCGCTCTGGATGAGGGAAGTCATCTTGTACCAGGTCTCATACATCTCCCGGCCATAGATGCCTTTCAGGGTAAGCTGATTGAACACGACCAGGTTCCAATCGATGGCCGCGCTCCCGGGCATGATGCCAAGCAGGGCAATCTTGCCGCCATGGAACATGTTGGGGAGCATGTCGGCAAAGGCTTTGGGATTACCCGACATTTCCAGGGCCACGTCGAATCCCTCCTTCATGCCCAACTTATTCATGGCGTCGGTCAATTTCTCGGAGCGGACATCGAGGGCGAGGGTGGCGCCCATTTTTCGGGCCAGCTCGAGTCGATAGGGATTCACGTCGGTAATGACGATGTGCCGCGCGCCGGCGTGCTGGCAGATGGGCACAGCCATGCAACCGATTGGGCCGGCTCCGGTGATGAGCACATCTTCGCCAATCATGTCGAAAGAGAGAGCGGTGTGGACGGCGTTGCCTAACGGATCGAAACAGGAGAGAACATCGAGCGGAATGGCAGGATCGGCGTGCCAGAGATTGGATTGCGGAACGGCCACGAACTCGGCAAAGGCGCCCGGCCGATTCACCCCCACTCCCTGGGTATTCGGGCAGAGATGACGCCGGCCAGCCAGGCAATTCCGGCAGTGCCCACAGGTGATGTGGCCTTCCACGGTGACGAGGTCGCCCGGGGCAAAACCTTTGACGTGATCGCCCACCTGGTGAATCAGGCCGACGAATTCATGACCGACGGTCATGGGCACGGGAATGGTTTTCTGCGCCCAGGCATCCCAGTTGTAGATGTGGACGTCCGTTCCGCAGATCGAAGTTTTAAGCACGCGAATGAGGACTTGGTCATCCTTCGCTTCCGGCACGGGCACTTCCTCCAGCCAAAGCCCAGGCTCGGCTCGGCTCTTCACCACCGCTTTCATGGTCTTCTGCACGTCGTGAAGCTATTCGGATAAGAAAAGGGCGAAAGTAGAAGATTGTCGGTGACGGGTTCCAAGTGGAGGGCGCCGCGCTGTCGGCGCCCAATATTTGGGACACGACGGCGCGTGTCCCTCCAGCAGAAGATTGGAGGGCGTCTGTGTCAGATGCCATCAGAAGCGTTCACAGAAACGCCATACAATTTCTGAAAAGTCCTCTCCGCTATGGACAAAACCGCCTCCTCTCGGGATGATGAGTGTCCATGCCCGCGACTCTTGAGGGAGCTCCAGCCAAACCGGTTGCGGCCCGCACCACTTTTCTCTTTCGTTTCGTCAGTACCATCGCCCTCTGGTCGGTAGCGCTGTTTATCGCCTTCTCCGGCCATGAAGGCGCCTTCTGGGCGCTGATCAGCCTCTTCGGAATGATCGGGCTCTGGGAGTTTTACACCATGCTCGATTACAAGCATCTGCCTAACTTCAAGATCACCGGCATGATTTGCGGCGCCGTCATGTTATGCGGCAGCTTTTATTATTTCAGCCGGGTCGGGCCGGCGCGCTCTTACGATTTTGAGCTTTCGGTTCTGCTCTTTTTTCTGCTGACGGTGTTTGCCCGTCAGATGTTTGCGCGGCTGCGCGACGACGAACCGCTGCAGACAATGGCCTACACTTTGTTCGGACTGCTTTATGTGATCTGGCTTTTCAATTTCATGACTAAAATCGTCTACGTCACGCCGCGTGCGAGCAGCGGGCACGTCACCGGCCAGTTTTATTGTCTCTATCTCATCGCCGTTACCAAGTTCAGCGACATGGTAGCCTACCTGGTCGGGAGCGTGATTGGGCGCCATCAAATGATTCCGCATATCAGTCCGAAAAAGACCTGGGAAGGATTCGCCGGCGCCCTCGTTCTCTCCTCGGCAGCCAGTATTGGGCTGGTCAAATTGATGCCCACGGAGCTCTCGGCGCTGAGCCGGACCGATGCCGTCGTCCTCGGACTACTTCTGGGATTCGCGGCCGTCGTCGGTGACCTCGCGGAATCGATCATCAAACGAAGCACGGGCGTGAAGGATTCGGGGAGTTTTCTGCCTGGAATCGGCGGAGCGCTTGATCTCATCGATAGCCTGCTCTTCACGGCGCCGCTCCTCTATTTCTATCTGCGATTGGTGGTCCGGGTGCCGTGATATCATGCGCGTAGCGATGAGCAATCCGGGGAGCGAACGCGCCTCGTGTGCAGTCTCCGGCGCCCCCGCCGGAGACTTACTAGTGCCTCGAACCAACAGCTTTTCGGCGAGGGCGCCGAAAAGAGCACGCGAGGGCGCGTGCGCTCCCCAGAGATGAAACGGAAGCGTGTGGTCGTCCTCGGTGCGACCGGCTCCATTGGAGAGAGCGCCATCAAAGTCGCGCATGATATCCCGGAGCGGATGGAAATTGTCGGCCTGGCCGCGAACACCAACGCCGGGAAGCTGGCGGCATTGGCCAATCGGGTGCGCCCCAAAGCGGTTTGCCTAACGGATGAATCCAGGGTTGAGGCTTTGCGCGCCGCGCTCGATTACCAGCCGGAAATCTTTTCCGGCGAAACCGGCTTGTGCCAGATCGCGGCGCTGGCCGAGGCGGAGATGGTCTTGATCGCCATCGTAGGCACGGGCGGGCTGCGCCCGGCGCTCGCCGCCATCGCGGCCGGCAAGGATTTGGCCGTGGCCAGCAAGGAGATCCTGGTTATGGCGGGTGAAATCGTCATGCGGGCCGCGCGCGAGAAAGGCTTGTACGTGCTTCCGGTCGACAGCGAACACAACGCGATCTTTCAGTGTCTGGAAGGAAAGTTTTCAGAGCGCGGCAAACGCTCAACGCCCAACGCTCAACGCTCAACGTCCAAGGCGCCGAGTTCTGCGTTGAACGTTGAGCGTTGGGCGTTGGACGTTTCTGATGTGCGGCGCATCATCCTCACGGCGTCTGGCGGACCATTTCGCCAGACTCCCAGGAAAGATTTCGATGCCATTTCCGTGGAGCAGGCTTCGCAACATCCAACGTGGAACATGGGCCCGAAAATCACCATCGATTCCGCCACCCTCTTCAACAAGGGCCTGGAGATGATCGAGGCGCACTGGCTTTTCGATGTGGGCATGGATCGCGTCGAAGTGGTGGTCCATCCGCAAAGCATTGTCCATTCAATGGTGGAATTCGCGGATGGATCGACCCTGGCCCAGCTCAGTCACTCCGACATGTGTTTCCCCATCCAATATGCTGTCACCTGGCCAGATCGCGTGCCCAATTCGCTCCCGCCGTTGGATTTCGCCAAACTGGCCCGGCTCGAGTTTTTTGCGCCCCGCTACGATGACTTTCCCGCCTTGAATCTGGCGCGCCGGGCCGGGACCATCGGCGGCACCCTGCCCGCCGTCCTCAATGCGGCCAACGAGGTGGCGGTGGCCGCCTTTTTGGACCGGCAAATCCCTTTTCCCTCGATCTGGCAGACGGTCGAACAGGTGATGGACGTTCACACCGCCGTTGCGCATCCCGATCTCGATGCAATATTGCGGGCCGATCAATGGGCGCGCGCCGAGGCGGAGAAGCACGTAAAAGCGTTAAATCGTTAAAGCGTTAAAGCGGACCGGGCATCGGGCGAAACCATCACGAATCACGAGTTGTCATGATCCTTTACGTCGTCCGGTTCCTTTTCGTTCTCCTCGAAGTTCTCGTTCTTTTTAACCTGCTCATCGTCGTCCACGAGCTGGGACATTTCCTGGCCGCCCGCTGGAGGGGTCTCTACATCGAGAAATTCGGCATCTGGTTCGGGAAACCGCTTTGGAAGAAAACCATCAACGGCGTGCAGTATTCCCTTGGCTCGTTGCCCTTCGGCGGATTTGTCGCCCTTCCCCAACTCGCGCCCATGGACATTATCGAAGGCAAGGCCGACGTGGACCGCGCGGAGCTTCCGCCCGTCTCCGCCATCGACAAGATCATCGTGGCCGTGGCCGGACCCCTTTTTAGCCTCCTGCTTGCGGTGGCCATCGCCGCCTTGATCTGGGTGGTAGGCTACCCGGTGAGCGAGTCCGATACCACCACCACCGTTGGTTATATTCTGCCGGAATCACCCGCCCTTCATATTCTCGAGCCGGGGGACAGAATTCTCGAAGTGGACGGCCAGCCGGTGAAGCGCTTTCTCGGCATGAACGATAGCGTCAGCTGGAGCGTGGTGCGCAGCGAGGGCGACAAGATTCCGATCAAGTTCGAGCGCAACGGAGCGGTGCAAACCATGGCGATTGCGCCATATCACGCGGAGACGCGCGGTTGGCGGCGGAAGAGTGTCCGGCAGCTCCTCATCCTGCCAGCGCAAACGCCCATGATCGAAAAGGTGGAAGCGGATTCTCCGGCGGCCACTGCCGGCCTACGGCCCTCTGATATCATTCGCGGGTTCGACCAGACACCCATGTTCAATCCGGTCGCGCTGGTGGATCACATCACCAAGAACCCGGACGCCTCCATGGTCTTGCATGTGGAGCGGGCGGGAACTCGCCTCGATGTGCCGATCAAGCCGGCCTTGCTGCAGACGGGCGATGAAAAGAAACCACGCATTGGCATTCAGTGGGCCGAGCAGATGACTCTGGTTCACCCGACTCCCCTCGAACAAATTCGCAACAGCGTGAGCAGCACGCTCAACACCATTGGGGCCGTGGCCTCCCCCAAGTCGGACATTAAACTGCAGCATTTGAGCGGGCCGGTCGGGATCGTGCGCATTTACTATCTCCTTTTCCAGAGCGATTACGGATGGCGCCTGGCCCTGTGGTTCAGCGTGATTCTGAACGTGAACCTGGCCATCCTGAACATGCTGCCGATCCCGGTCCTCGACGGGGGCCACATCGTTCTCGGCATTATCGAATCGATCCGGCGCAAGCCGCTGAATACGCGCGTGCTCGAGTACGTGCAGGGATTCTGCACGGCCGTGATCATTGGCGTGATCCTCTACATCACCTTCTTTGACGTGCAGGATCTGCCCTTCGTGCGCAAAAATCTCGACCGCTTCGAGAAACCGAAACAGAACGAGCCGGGAGACCCGGGCGCGCCGTAGAGGATTTTTCCGCTGTAGCCACGGCGCTCCTCGGCCGCCGTATCCGGTTTTTGGACGCTTTCGTTGCGCGGAGAGAGCCGCGCTTTAGATTCGCACCTGTGAGTTACTGCAGCTCTCCATTTTCCTACCAGCGGCGTGTTTCGCGTGAGGTCATGGTCGGCAACGTCGGCGTTGGCGGCTCCAACCCCATCCGGGTCCAGTCCATGATCACTTGCGACACCATGGATACGGAGGCTTCCATTGCCCAGACCATGGAGCTGGCCGCGGTTGGTTGCGAGATTGTGCGCATCACCGCGCCGACGGTGAAGGACTCACGCAATCTCGAGTTGATCGTTAAAGGCCTGCGCGAGCGCGGGTGCCACGTCCCCATTGTGGCCGATATCCATTTCAAGCCGGAAGCCGCCATGGAAGCGGCCAAATGGGTGGACAAAGTCCGGATCAACCCGGGCAATTACGCTGACTCGAAGAAGTTCGCCACCCGCGAATACACGGATGAGCAATATGCCTCCGAGATCGAGCGCATCCGCGAGCGTTTTTCACCGCTGGTGCAACTCTGCAAACAACGCGGCATCGCCATGCGCATCGGCACGAATCACGGGTCGCTTAGCGATCGCATCATGAACCGCTACGGCGACAGCCCGCTCGGCATGGTGGAAAGCGCACTGGAATTCGCCCGCATCGCGCGCGACCTCGATTATCACGCCTTCATCTTCTCGATGAAGTCGAGCAATCCCAAGGTGATGATCGCCGCGTATCGCTTGCTGGTCGCGCGTCTCCAGGAGGAAGGACCCGACTGGAATTATCCATTGCATCTCGGCGTGACCGAGGCCGGCGAAGGCGATGACGCCCGCATAAAGAGCGCCATCGGCATCGGATCGCTCCTGGCCGATGGCATCGGCGACACCATCCGCGTTTCCCTGACGGAAGACAGCGTGCACGAGATTCCGGTGGCCCGCGCTTTGGTCGAGACCGTTCAGAAAACGTCAAACGCTCAACGCTCAACGCTCAACGCTCAACTTCCCTGGGATCCCTTTTCCTATCAGCGGCGGGCCGCCGAATCGATCGCTGTATCCGGGATCGGTGATCCCGGCCGGACCATCAAACTTGGCGGCGAAGAGCTGGTTCGGGTGGTCGTTAGGCAGGCGAACTTCGAGAAGATCGCGCATAAAGTCGCCAACATGGGCGACTACCAGCCGGAGATTGTCTACGAGGAGGCCGGGATTGAGGAAGTCGATCCGCGGAATGAAGCCGCCCTCGCACGCGTGAACGCGGAGTGCGCTCCGAAATTGGTCACGGTGAAGGACGATGTCGATCTTCCGGTGATCGCCGCGTTTCGCCTGCTGGCGGCGAAGCTCGATGCGCGGCATCCGATCCTGTTGAAGGATACGCTGGGTCGCGACACTGCGGCAAATGACGAAGCACGAATCACCAATGACGAAACAAGCCCGAATGATCAAATGACGAAAAAGCAG
>DASXIK010000146.1:0-4270 GCA_036498025.1 Chthoniobacterales bacterium | reverse complement strand
CCAAGAAAGGCGGGGCGACTGTAGCCACGGCGCTCTGTCGCCGTGATTCCAAGACGCCCCGACAGAGCGGGGCGGCTACAGTTACCGTAATCGTAGGGCGATCATTCTTCTCTCTCCAAGAAATTTCTCCGTTCAGAAAAGTCTCGTAGTTTTGCGTCTGATCGACTATGAAAGCTACGATCCTCCCCGGAATGATTCGACTCAATTTGCTTAGGGCGAGCAGGCTCGCGGCCGCTCTCTTTCTGGCGCCGTCCGCTGGCAGCGGCGTGACCTTTATTTCCACGAGTGATCCGGCATTCAACACGACCGCGCCCACGGGCACACTGGCCGGGAGTGGCTGGCAGTACGAAGCCAGCTTTGGCCCGTTCCTGGCCACGGCGATTGGGCCGCACCATTTTCTCACGGCCCAGCACATCGGCGTTCCTGCGAACATCTTTCTTTATCAGGGCGCTAACTACACGATCGTTCGCTCCTACGATGATCCGGGGAGCGACCTGCGCATCTTCGAGGTCGCGGAGACACTTCCGGCCTTCGTGCCGCTCTACTCGCGTAGTGACGAAGCCGGTCGCGGCCTGGTTGTGATTGGCCGCGGCACGCGACGCGGCGACCCGGTCTACGTGGCCAACGCGCTGGCGGGATGGCAGTGGGGCAACCCGGACGAGGTCCAGCGCTGGGGTGAAAGCCAGGTCACCCAGGCGAACGGCCTTTTCCTCTACGCGACCTTTGATCAGAACGGCCAGCCTAACGAGTCGGATCTGTCATCAGGTGACTCCGGCGGCGCTGTTTTCATCAATGACGGCGGCGTCTGGAAGGTCGCCGGCATCAACTATGGGGTCGACGGACCGTTTGCTACGACTGCCGGTGGCCCGGTGTTCTACGCCACGCTTTTCGACATGCGCGGGCTGTTTGATTCCACTCTCGGGCGCGTGGTCACCGGAAGCGGACCGGTTCCCTCCGGCTTTTATGCGGTGCGCACGTCCATGGAGCTTGCCTGGATTCGCAGCATTGTCGCGCCCGCGCTCAATGAGATTTCGACAAAGGCACAAGTGGGCGTGGCCAACAGCCCGGTCAAAGCCAGCTTTGTCCTCCGGGGCGATTCCACGCAAACAAAGAGGGTGCTGGTGCGCGGTCTCGGTCCCTCCCTTCAGGCCAACGGTGCGCCCCTGGCCGGCAGGCTAACGGATCCAGCGATCGACTTGTACGACGGCAATGGCACCCTCTTGGCAACGAATGACAATTGGAACGGAAAGGCGCGTGGTCGGCGGAGGCCGCCGCCGAATCCGATCCAGGCTACCGGCTTTGCTCCGACGAATGCGAGCGAGGCCGCGCTCATTGCGACGTTACCGCCGGGCAGTTATACCGCCGTGCTGCGCGGCGCCAAAAGGAGGAATACCGGCGTGGGTCTGCTTGATGTTCACGATCTGGATGACACGGTCGACGGCCCGACCTTGAAAAGTGTTTCTGCCTACGGCGCCGTCGGCACGGGAACAAGTGTGCTCACGTCTACCGTCATGGCTTATAGCAACTCCGGTGGGCTCTTGATCCGGACGATCGGTCCGGAATTACTGAGCCAGGGGGTGACGGGCGCGCTTAGCGATCCCACATTGGAGGTGTACGATGCCAGCGGCGCGCTGGTGGCGAGCAACGATAACTGGCGCTCGGCGCCAAACAGCGCGGCGATTCAGAATACGGGTCTTGCTCCGGGCGACGACCGCGATGCGGCCGTCCTCTTCACGCCCGCGCCCGGGTCCTATACCGTGATCGTGCGCGGCGCGAACGGCACGACCGGCATCTGTCTCCTCAAGGCTGACCTTTTGCCGTAGTTTTTTCCCGCGGGAAATTTCAGGCGGCAGTCGACTTGGCCCCCTCAGCCTAACGACCGGAAGAAAAGGCTTTCTCTAACAGGGCCTTCTCCTGCGGGAGCAGCTTTGCCTGGCTCCCGAGCTCGAGGTAGAGGGCCGCTTTCTCTTTTTGCCCGGCCGCCATCAGGATCAGGCCGTGATAAGCGGCAATTTCCGGGCGATGGCGGTCTTCTTCGCTGAGAGTGTTCATCACGTTAAGCGCTTCTCGCCAATTCCCCTTGGCGTAGAGGGCGAAGGCATAACCGCAGGCGAGGTCAGGATCACGCGGGTCGTGTTCGTGCAGCTGCCGCGCGATCTCCCCGGCCCTTTCGGTGTTTACGTTCAGGAGAAGCGAAAGCTGGGCAAAATTGTTCTGTGCCCTGGTGTCGTCCGGTGCGATCTGCGCCAGGCGCGAAGCAACCCGGTAGAGGCTGGGCGTGTCCGACGATTCCGTGTAATACTGGTTGAGTGTCGTTAGGGCGGCCCTTTGGGACCCCGGGTCTTTGGTCAGGAGCCAGAGCAGATCGATCGACTCCTTCTTCCATCCCCATTTTGCGGCCGCTTTTTGCAGGGTCTGGACCGCCTCGTTGTTGACTGCGCCCTTGAAAGCCTTTGACCACTCGAGATCGAAATCGAGCGGTTTGTTGCAGTCGCGGAAAGCGCGGGCCAGATACGCGTGACGCAGGTATTCGAGATCTTTCCAATTGAACCTTTTGGCCCACTCCTCCAAGCCAGTGCAGTCCGAGATAGCGATAAAACAATCAGCCGCGGCCACAAAGACGGGACGTTGTTCCAGCTTCGCCGCCGGAATTCTTCTGATCCACTCAATGGCCAGCAACGCCTGGTTGTTTTCACTCATGGAAACGAGCATTTCCGTCAGTTTGGCGGGATCGGACAGGGCCTCGTCCTGCACCTGAGTGAGAACGGCCGGATATTCAGGCAGACGAAGTTGCGACAGGATTTGCAAACGCCTGAGGCGATCCCCAAAGGTCGCTTCCGGAAAACTGGAGAGAAGGCTCGCAACCGGAACGAGCTCCGGATCTTTACGTTGAATGGCGTCTTCAAGAAAAGCGCGCGCCGCCGGGAGGCGCACGTCACGATCGTCCATCAGTTTTCGCAAGAGCGCGTGCGCCTCAACCCGGGCCGCTGCATCGGGCGACGATAACTGCGCGATCGCCAGGCTGAGCTTGTAGTTCTTATTCCCGGGATCGAGCTGGGCGGCTTCCGTATAATGTCTCACCGCCGAGGCGGGATCCTTCTGTGCCATGGCGAGTTGGGCCATCACCTCGTGATACCCCGCGTCTCGCTGACCTATCGCCGGGATGCGGTCGATGGCGGCTTGCGCGGTCTTGATTTCACCGAATCGCACAGCTGTCCTTGCCAGCGCAATCGTGTCCGGAATCGAGTCCGGGGCCTCTCGCGCAACTCGCTGCCGCCAGTCGATGGCGCTGCGCACACCATCCTGTTCCGCCACCCGGGCGAGCAACCGGTAGGCTTCGATATTGCGCGAGTCTAACTGCAGAATGTTGAGCGCGACGAAAGAAGCCGATTTGGTATCGCCCACCGCCAGAAACGCCTCCGCGCGGTTCACCCAGCGGTGGCTTCGCCATTGCTTGTAAAAATGAAATCCGGCCGCGCCGGCGCCGGCGAGCAAAGCGGCAGCGAGCAGTCCGCCGAGGAACAGTCGGAGAATGGTGCGTTCGACGCTTCTTGGCGGTTTTTGCAGGGGGGTAACTTCCCCGGTGGGATCGATTCGTCAACCGCGGCAGAGTCCGGTGTTGCCAGTCCAGAAGCGCCTTTGCGAATTCGTGTCGCGCGTCAATCGCGAAACTACGAAGCCTCAGCCAGGCGGCGGCTCCTGCCGTCCGCTAGCCAACGACAGGCTCGCCTGCACCAAACCAAAGCCCCGCAGCCGGCACCAGGCCTTCGCACAAGGCAACGGCTCGGCGGGCGGTTGCCTGCACAGGTAGGGCGGCGCGCTGCGCCGTCCACTCCGCAGGGCACCCTTCATGCCGCTTGGAGGGGAGAAGCGCTGCCTGCCGAGCCGAAGCCTTGGCGAAGGCTGGTCGCGTCTCAGTATTTGGCGGCCGGCGCCGACGGCGCGGCGCCCTCCAGGGACCTTTGGGCAAAATTAGCACCTCCAAGGGGATGGTCTGGAGCCGCCGGCACACTGAAATTGGAGCTTCTGGCCTGGGCCGAGGCTTACTTTGCCAGGGTCCGCCTGGGGACCCGCCGTGCCCTTTGTGGCCGTTGGGAAGCTCCTCCGCCCTAGGGAAACGCCTCGGTCCGCCCCCGCCCCCTGGGTCCGGGGGTGAGAAAGAGGCGCCCAATGGACGAATTTTCTTGTTTTTCCGAGGGGAACCAGTTAAAACCCGGGCTAATAAATTGGGGTTGGTATGAAAATTGTCATTGACGCTGAGAGTCAGTTA
>DASXIK010000145.1:0-7014 GCA_036498025.1 Chthoniobacterales bacterium | reverse complement strand
ATCTCCCCAAACGAGCGCGACCGGGCTAAGACCGAACAGAAGCAGCGCCCACAGCGGCGGAGCCTTCTTCATACTCCATGCCGAGATCCACAGAGCCGCGGTGACGCCCAGGCCGATACCAAAGCCAAGGTGGCGAAAACTTTCGTCGGACGCTCCGGAACAGATCCAGTTCCAAAAGCGAACAACACCAAAGAACAAGGCCGGAACCGGATCATAGACCAGAGCGGACCAAAGGCCGCCAAGCGTCGGCATGGTCGCGACACGCAAGCTGCTGATCTCATCGCGCCAGAGGGGGCCGGCATGTTGCATGACGTTCAGGTGCAGCGCGAAAATCGCGGCGGTGACCAGTCCGGCGACGGTAAACTCAATCGTCTGCGCAATTCGCCCGAGGCGATTCATCATCGTCGCTGGAGCAGCTTCAGTACCTTTAGCGATTTGACGTCTAGGGTGATACCAGCCCGGTCATCTGGTCGCGTAATGCGCGGAATTCGCGCTGTCCTGGGCTCAAGGCAACGGCCAGTTCCGCCTCGCGCACGGCCGGTTCGCGCTGGCCGGCTGCCAGAAGCGTTTTCGCCAGGAGAAAATGGGTCTTGGCATTTTTCGAATCCACCTCGAGCGACCGCCGGAAAAATGATTCGGCCAGCGAATAGCGCTGTTCATCCAGGGCCAGCAGCCCCAGGTTATTAAAGGCGCGATCGTGGCGCGGATCGCTTTGCAAAGCCGCCGCGTAAAATGATTTTGCCTCAGTCGTTTGCCCCTGCACCTGGTGCAGCTCGCCGAGGGCGAAGTTCAATTCCGCATTATCCGGCACATAAGCGAAAGCCTTTTCCAGCTTCGAATTTGCCGTAGCGAACTCCGCGGCGGCCGCATCGGGTTGACGCCGGTCTAACGATTCGCGGCCCAGCTCAAGGGATTGGATGCCGGAGTTGTAGGAATCCAACGCCCAGAGTGCGGGGTTGCCCTGGGGCCAGGAGACAAATGCGACCGCCAGGCCAAGCAGGGTCAGGTAGATGGCGCTTTGGGAATAACGAGCCTGCACGAGGCTTTGCCAAAACATCACGAGCCCGAGGAGGGCGCAGACAAGAAGGCCCGGAACAATGGGAAGACGATAGCGCTCCGTGACAAAGACGGGCATGAGCGCTGCCATGTGCAGCAGGATCGCGGCGGTGACCCAGCGGGAGGCCGGGCTTCGGCGCCAGCCCAGCAACATTCCGGGAAGGCCAAAGGCGGCGATCAGTCCAAAGGAAATGCCCGGCAGGATGACGCGGTGCTCGCGCAGGTCGGTGACAATGCTCAGATCGTCGTAACGAAAGGCGCTCCAGAAGTTGCGGAGCTTCGTGAGCAACAACTTCAGCCAGTCGAGCGGATGGCTCGCAATGTAGCTTCGCGCTTTGCGCGACCAGAATTCCGAAACCTCTGCGCGCTTGAGCGGATGGCCCGCAGCCGATTCCGCCGCGTTGATCGAATCCTGCAACATGGCTGCCTGGCCGGCGTGCAGCCCGGGCGGAAACCGCGGGTAACCGTTCGCGTCCGGATTATTGCCGATCCAGAAATTAATTCCGCCGTGGGCGGAAAGAAAAACCGGGTCGCGCGCGATGAAGTAATTATGAATCCAACAGGGCGAAGTGCCGGCGATGATTCCGCAGAAGAGCAGAGCGGCGGAGGTCGCCATGCGCGAGAGACTTTTCCGGGAGGGAGAAGCCTTGCACGCCGCCGCCAGAAGGAGAGGCGCCAGAAAAAGAATCGTGGCCACGCCCATGGCTGTTACGCCGAGGAGAATGCCGAGAACAAAATATTCCGTGGTGCCGGGCGCCTGGTCGGTCCGCACGATTCGCCAAACGACAAACCAGAAGACGAAGATGAGCCAAACGGTCGGCATGAGGATGACGGCGTAGGCTTGGGCCGGCACACAAAAACCACAGGCCAATCCCGCGAGCAGGGCGACCCAAGGGGTCAGCTTACCGAGTCGGGGGGCCGGCGCGTCCTGCGAGGTTAGGAGAACACGTTGGGCGATCGTATAAGTGAGTGCGGCCGTGCCGGCTTCGAGCAAAGCCTGGAGAAGGCCAGGCACGAAAGGGCTTGAGCCAAAAACCTTGTAGAGCAGGGCCAGCCCGTAGGCGTAAAGCGGCAGCCCGTAAAAGGCCAGGTGATCGGTGAACTGGCCGCTGAGAATCCGCTGCGCCCAGTCATTATAGAAATGCATATCCCCCCGGGCCGGAAGGAGAAATGGCGAAGAAGTGAGGCGCGCCAGGGCGAAAACCCGCAGGAGGAAGACGGCTCCGAACAGGTAGGCCGCCGGGCCCGGTGAATAGCGTTGGATGCGGAGGAGAAGGTTCACAGGGAGGCCACCGTGCCGGGGGAGCCAGTCCCACGCCAACCTCCGGGGGGCGGCCCCGCGGGGCTTTCCCCGGGGTGCCCGGCCCTGCGGCGGATTCTAGAAATTTTAGAAATGGCCCTTTTTGGCATCAACACTGCTCTTAACCGGGCATGTTCGCGAACGTATCGCGCACTGCAATCAAACGAAACAAAAGAAAGCAATAAACATGTTAAATAAACTGAACCAACGCCGCGGGGGTTTCACCCTCGTGGAAATCATGATCGTCGTGGCGATCATCGCCTTGCTGGCGGCCATCGCGGTACCGGGGTTTCTCCGGGCTCGCAAACGCACGCAAGCGAGCAAGATCCTCAACGATTTGCGACTGACCGACTCAGCGGTTGATCAATACGCTATCGAAACCAACAATGCCAGTGGAGCAGTGGTGTCTGTAACCGACTGGACCAACTACCTGAAGAAAGGCTCAGTGTTGTATAACACGGGAGCTGACCTCTTCAGCAATGGCTACGGTGCGCAAACGGTGGACTCCCTGCCCAGCGTGCCCGCCAGCAGCAAGGCCTCCTTGTCCGACGTGGCCGACACGAGCTTCTGGTCTCCCTACAAATAAGAAGTTTCGCAATTCATTCACCTGTCATTCCCGCCTAACGCGCGGGAGTGGCAGGGAATGAGTGGCGCGACCGAGCGGTTCGCCGCCTTCGTCCTCCGGCAGCCATCAAAATAAAAAGCTGAGACAGCCACTGTGCGCAAACCTTTCACAGCGAAACGAGCCGGTTTCACGCTGGTGGAAATAGTCATCGTAGCAGCGATCATAGCCTTGCTCGCGGCCAGTGCCGTTCCCGGCTTCCTGCGTGCGCGCAAGCGTTCCCAGGTCTCCAAGGTTCTGAGCAATCTGCGCTCGCTCGACTCCGGCGTTGATCGATTTGCCTTCGAAGCCAGGAAAAAATCAAGCGATCCTGTGGCCGTTTCCGACTGGACGAATTACCTCAGGAAGGGAACCGCTCCCAGCCTCACGGGCCGGGATTTGTTTGGCCGTGACCACGGCGCCCAGTCGACGGTGCCTTTCATCCTCCAAGAGGACTCGTTCAATGCGTGATCCAGCGAGAACGAACGAAGACAGCCCCTTTTCCCATTCTCCCCGGGAGACCCACCATGAATCAGCTCAACCCTACTGCCCCAAACCAGCGCTTCCACTCCGCAACCCTGCTCGTTAGGGCATGGCTCGCCAAGCAGTGGCTGCGTTGCCTGCTTCTGGCCGTGGCCGGCTTTGTGGTGCGCATACCCGCTCTCCAAGGCCAGCCCATCTGGGACGATGATTACCTGACCAAGACCAACCCGTTCATCAAGAGCCCGCTCTTTGTCTTCGAGGTTTTTCGTCATCACCTCTTCCCGGAGTCTTACTCACCTCACTATCGGCCGGTCCAGAATATCTCGTACATCGCTGACTACCTCCTCTGGAACGGCAATTTCTACGGGTTCCACCTTTCCAGCCTGTTGTTCCATGCGGCTGCGGGGGTTTTGTTGTTTTTGCTTTTGCAGAAGCTCCTTCGCGGCCTGGTCAATGCATCCGCCTGGGGGCCTTCCGCCGGGTACGAAGGAACTCTTTCGTGGTTTGCCTTCTTTGTCGCGCTCCTCTGGGTCGTTCATCCGGTCCACAGCGCGGCCATCGATTATGTTTCCGGCCGGGCCGATAGTTTGGGCGTTTTTTTTGGATGCCTTGCCTGGCTTCTCTTCATTAAAGCCAAAACCTTCCAGGTCCGCTGGGTCCGCTGGCTGGCTTTTGTCGCGGTCTGGTTCGTCGGATTGCTCGCCCTCGGCTCGAGAGAAAGCGCTGCTCTCTGGCCGGTGCTCTTTCTTCTTTATCTTTTCGCTTTCGAACCCTCTTTCAAGTCATGGCAACGCTGGGGGACAGTGGCAGCCTGTTTGCTCCTCTTCGCGGCCTACTATGGTTTACGCCAGCTTCCGTCCGATGCCCACACTGAGTCGCCATCGCGAGGTTGGTCGGCGCCGCTGCGCGGCGTCCTCATGTTGCGTGCGCTCGGCGACTACGGGCGGCTCATGTTTTTCCCGGCCAATCTACACATGGAACGAACGGTCTTCAGCCCGAGCGCGTTCGGGAGCGAGAAGGCGCGGGAAAACGGTATCGAAATGGAATACCTGTCCCTGGGCGGACTGGCGGTGCTGGCGGGTCTCACCTTCCTTTGCTCGCGCCGCGGCGCGGGACAACGCGTCCGGATTTTCGGAGCTGCCTGGTTCATCCTGACATATCTGCCCACCTCTAACATCGTCGAACTCAACGCCACCGTGGCGGAGCATTGGCTTTATCTGCCGAGCATCGGCTTTATTATTTTTCTGGCTGGATGCGTCATGGATCTGCCGCCCCGGTGGCGCCAGGCCAGCGCCGCCTTCGCCTGTCTCGCGGTCGTTGCCCTCGGTGTTCGCAGCACGATTCGGAGCGCCAATTGGGCATCGAATGAAACGTTTGCCCGCCACACCATTGCCTCCGGCGGGGCCACCGTCCGGATCGCTTTGCTTCTCGGGCAGGTCTACCTAAACAAGGAGGATTATGTGGAAGCGGAACGTCTGTTCCGTAAAGCCCTGCAAATCTGCCCGGAATATCCGGTGGCCCGCAACAACCTGGCCACAGCCCTGGTGCGCCAGGGGAAAAAGAAAGAGGCGGAAGCGCTTTTTGCCGAGGCCACCAAAACCGCGCACGAGATGCGCAAGGAGTATCCGCGCACCTGGATTGCCGCGCTGAACCTGGCCCTCATGCGCAAAGAGCAGAACAATCTTCCCGAAGCCATACGGATCCTGGAAAAAGCGCGCCGGGATTACCCTTCAACCTGGGAATTGGTTGGCCAGGAAACCGAGATGCTGCGCCAGGACGACAAATTTGATGAGGCCATGAAATTGGTTCGCCCGTTTGCCGAAAAGAACTGGTGGCACCACGATGCCTGGCTGAGCATCGGCCGGATTTACGCGCAACAAGGCAACATCGCCGCCGCCACCACGGTGCTCCGGCATGTCAGCTGGCTTGATGTCCACGAAACCGACGCCCTCAATCTCATGGCCATGATGCAGATGCGCGAAAACCGCCTGGATCTTGCCGTGGAGACACAGCGCGAGGCCGTCGCGCGGCAGCCGGATCAACCTCAGCAGTATCTCCTTTTATCGCATCTCCTCGGCAGAGCCGGACGCGACGCAGAAGCACGCCTCGCTCTCGATCAGGTGAGTCGACTCCGTCTGATGGCCGCCGCGAACAACGTCGCCCACTAGTTAGTTTCCGGGTGCCCGTTTGACTTCGCGGAGCGATGCGCGATAGCATCGCCGCTCCGGTAGCCGTTTTATGGCCGCGCGCATCCTGACCGATTCGAAAATGAGTGGCCGCGCCTTGAAAGGCCAGACGTGCGCGGTCATTGGCTTTGGCTCGCAAGGTCGCGCGCAGGCCCTCAACTTGCGCGATAGCGGCGTCGCGGTGGTTGTCGGTCTTCACGCGGGGAGCAAGTCGCGCGCGGTGGCCAAGAAAGCCGGCTTCAAGGTTTTGTCCACGCCGGCAGCCGTGCGCGTGTCTAACGTGATTTTCCTGGCCCTGGCCGACACGAAAATTCCCGGGATTTTCGCGCGCGATATCGCGCCGTATCTTCGTCGCGGCCAGGCACTGCTCCTGGCCCACGGGTTTGCCATCCATTATCGGACGATTGTTCCGCCGAAGAGCGTCGATGTCGTGATGGTGGCGCCGAAAGGACTTGGTCCCATGGTGCGCCGCGAATTCCTCGCGGGACGCGGGGTTCCCGGGTTGATCGCCGTCCACCAGGATTTCACCGGACAGGCGCGCCGGACCGCCCTGGCCTGGGCCAAAGCGATCGGCTGCGGCCGGGCAGGAGTGATTGAGACCAGCTTTCGCGAGGAAACGGAGACCGATCTTTTTGGCGAGCAAGCCGTGCTCTGCGGCGGCGTCTCTTCCCTGATCCGGGCCGGGTTCGACACCCTGGTGGAGGCCGGCTACGCTCCGGAGCTGGCCTACTTCGAGTGCCTCCACGAACTAAAATTCATTGTCGATTTGATTCACGAGCAGGGCCTCTCGGGAATGCGTTCTCTGATTTCCGAAACGGCCAGGTGGGGCGAGTTGACCGTGGGTCCTCGCATCATTGACCGCCGGGTGCGCGCGAACATGCGCAAGGCCCTGGAACGGATTCGCCGGGGCACATTTGCCCGCGAGTTTGTGCGCGAGATCAGCAGCGGCCGGAAGCGTTATGCGAAGTTAATGCGAAAGGCCGAGAAGCATCCGATCGAAGCAACCGGGAAGCGATTGCGCGCGCTCATGCGCGGGAGGAAAAAAAGATAACAGCGAGCCCGAGCGCTGCATGAAAATGCAGTGCCCGGGGCGCGGACTGGAAGTGCGCCTCTGGCGCTTAGTAGGGCGCCTTGTTGCCAATGATGTCCATCGGCGACGGGGTGGTCGGGATGCCCCGAATCCTCTCACAAGGCAGCGGGATGCCCGACGCCGTGGTCATGACATAGCAAACCTTCCGTGGTTTTTGCTTTGCCAGTTTCACCACCGGCTTTTGCGGATCAGCCAGGGCCGACCCGCAGAACGCCATCGCTATCAAAACGCTCAGCAGTTTGATTGCAGTTTTCATTGCCCCATTTTGCGCCTTTTCCGGCCAAGAAACAAAGACTTT
>DASXIK010000144.1:0-3762 GCA_036498025.1 Chthoniobacterales bacterium | reverse complement strand
GCGGTCATCAGGTCAAGTGCTTTTTCCTCGCGGACATAATGCCCAAGCACTCTTGAAAACGTTCCTTGCCCACGTATGCACTTTGGCGCCGGTAATCGGCATGCCGTCGCTAGCAATCATAACGATCGGATTGCCAACCGCGGCGAGCGCGGCGCTTTCTGGAATCGCGTAAATGACCACCGCGCCGCCCTCCGCCCGGTATTTTTCAAACGTCTCCGCGGTCAGTCGCTCGCCGGTTTTCGCCCACTGAATGTCCTTGAAGGTGATTCCCATGCGATCTTGCCAGCCGGGATCAAAAAGCGCGGATTCCACGCCAGTGCTCGCCGCGACATACGGATAACATTCCGTAGTCACGTCGAGTCCCCTGCGCTGCGCGCCTTCCACCAACTGGATGAGTTGCGGCGTTTCCTTTAGGCCGATGCTGGTAATGTGTACCACATGGAGTGGGGCGCCTGTCGCCGCCGCCGCGGCAATCACTTCTTCCACTGCGGCCAGTCCCGTCGACGGCTCTCCGGTGCCGCTGAATCGCACATGGACGTGAACCGGCGCTTGATAGTTCGCGGCGACCCGGAACATCTCGATGATTTCCTGATGGGTCGCAGCCTCCGTATAGTTGATCCCCATTCCAACGGCAAGTGCGCCTGCCTTCAATCCGGCTTCCATTGCCTGCTGCATCGATCGCAATTGTTCCAGGGTGGCAACCTTGTGAGCAGCGGCCCCCGTGGGCAGCCATTTCGAGGGATCGTTCATGAGCCGCATGCGGATAGGGATGTGACCGACACTCACACCGAAGTTTATCAAGGATTTTCCCTCGCGCCGGGTATACCAGCCGGGAACATCATCGGTGCCGACTTCCAGCTCCAGGGAAGTAGTTACACCGTCGTGTGCCTGAAACTCATAGTTGCGCGGTTCCTGACCGTGCTCGTGCAGGTCGATGAAGCCGGGAGCGACCACCAGGCCATGGGCATCGACGGTCTGTTTGCCCTGGAGAGGTTTTTCGGAAATTTCGACGATTTTGCCGTCGCGGACACCCACATTCCGCACTGCATCCAGCCCTGATTCGGGATCCATCACCCGGCCGCCCGATATTACCATGTCGAATGCAGACTGGTCTGCCGCAGGATCGGAAATCATGCGAGTTCGCAGTCCTCCGCCCGCCAGCGCCAGCGCAGACACCAGCAAGAACAGCGCGTTTTTTATCAAATGGTGGGCTCCTGAAGAATCGCCGCCTAGTTTCCCTGCGACACGCTATTCTGTCAAAGGATTTATGAATCGTTTCAATGCAGGCAAATCGGCACTGGCCAGAATGAAAACCCCGGCTCGCTGGGGGCAACGAGCCGGGGTGGGGGAACATCCTGAGGGGGGGCCTGAGGAAACTCAATCTCGTTTAGTGGGTCACCATATTTTCCTGCGTAGCCAGCACGCAAATCCGCTGCAATTCTTCGTAAGTGAAAAAGCGCTCCTCGATATGGCCGGCGCGTTCCACGTGGCCGATACCCGTTTCCCGGGAAATTCGGCCGATCTCTGCCACGGAAAGTCCCAGAAGGTATGCCGCGCGCGACTGGGTGACGTACTTCGGTATCTGATTATCCATTTCCTGTTCTCCCCTCATGCTGGAATCAGTGCCATTCCGTCTTTTTCCACCGTCAGGATCATCGCCTTATAAATATCGATGTCCCATCCATCGCCAACCCGCATACGTACCGTTTCCCCGCCTTCTTTCAGGAGCCGTCCACGCAGCGGAACCTTGATATCCCCGAGCGCCACCTGCAAAACCACCGCCTGTCCCAACCATGCGTTATACCCGGCTTCCATGCGCTCTCCCTCGGCGATGAATTTGACGCACTGTGCAGGGGTAGAATCGCTTCTGAGGCAGTGTCCAGCAATGGTACAGCGAGGTCACCCGACTAGTATTTAAGTACTGGTGGCCCGCAAAAAGCCCTTTTTTGAGCATTTCTTACCCGGGTACTTTGGTACCTCTTATTCGGGACGCCTGAGCCATCGACCCCTCCCCCGGCTGTTGAGATTCTTACTCTCCTGACAAAACGCTTTTACGCCCAACCTTCCTTATGGCAAGCCGATGCGCAGCGTCTCGGAGTTAGTCTTGCGCTCGGCGGCGGTTTCGCCCGCGGTTACGCCCATTTGGGTGTCCTGCACACCTTACGCGAGAACGGTATTCCGGTCACTTCCATCGCCGGCAGCAGCATCGGCAGCATCCTCGGAGCTGCCTATGCCAGCGGAGAGCCTCTGCCGCGCATCATCAGCAAGTGCCGCGAGATTCGTTTCCGAGATTTCGCCAAGTGGCGGGTTTCCCGCTTCGGACTGGCCAGCAATGAGCGCCTCGGCGCGCTGGTGCAAAAGCTCTTCGGCACAAAACAGTTTGAAGACCTGGCGATTCCGCTGGCGATCGTCGCCACGGATCTAGGCAGCGGCGATCCGGTCGTGTTCCGCCAAGGCAACCTCGCGGAGGCGATCCGCGCAAGCTGTGCTTTCCCCGGCCTTTTCGAACCCATACAAATCGGCACCCGCTGCCTAGCCGACGGCGGGATTGTGGCACCCGTGCCGACCCGCGCGGCCCGCGAGATGGGAGCGGATATCGTAGTCGGCGTTTCTGTCGGCCTGCATGACGGCCAACGCGGAGCGCCAACCAACATCTTTCAGGTGGTCAGCCGGGCGGTGAGCGCCGCTCAGAAGCATCAACTGGAAGCGTGGGAGCATCACGCCGATCTGGTGCTTCGGCCCGCCGTGCAAGGCCTGGCCTGGGACGATTTCGATCGCATTGACGAAGCCATCGAGGCGGGCTGCGCCGAAGCGCGTTCCGCAATTTCTCGCCTGAAACGATTGCTGGAGCGCCAGAACGACATGCAGTCCCCGTTCGGCAAGCAGGGTGAACTTCTGTTGGCGGAGGCGCTGCGATGAACTACCGCAGCTGGTGGCTGAATTTCATGAGCGACGCCGTCACCGCCTGGCAGGAAAGTGGCGAGAATCCGCTCCTTTTCTGCTACCTTATGGGATGGGACGCCTTTTCGAACGTTCGCGCTGGCGCTTTGGTCCCAATTCCCGTACGGGTCAGGAATAATTCCGAGTGTTTGACGCCATTCTCCACTTCCTTCACGCGCTGTTCAACGCCGAGGGGCTGAAAGAGTTAATTCGAGCCGGCGGCGCACCGCTGATCTGCACGATCGTTTTTGTGGAAACCGGATTTTTCGTCGGATTTTTCCTGCCCGGCGATTCCCTTCTGGTCACAGCGGGCATTCTGTCCGCGGGAGGCGTGATTCCGCTGAAGTGGCTGCTTCTGCCGGTTATGTTTTGCGCCGTCGCCGGCGACCAGATCGGCTACTGGATCGGGCGGGCGGCCGGTTCAGCCCTCTATCGCCGCGAGGATTCCTTCTTCTTTCGCCGCAGCCACCTGCAACGCGCGCATGATTTCTACGAAAAATACGGCGGTCGGGCTGTGATCCTTGCGCGATTCGTTCCGATTGTCAGGACGTTTTGCCCACCAGTCACCGGCGCGGCCAACATGTCTTATGCCCGCTACGTGATCTACGACATTTTCGGCGGAATGATCTGGGTTGGAACCATGATCCTCGGCGGTTACTCCCTTGGCCGCACGATCCCCAATATCAGCCAGCGGATCCACTACGTCATTCTCGTGGTGATTATATTGTCCCTGTTGCCCGCAATCATCAGCATACTTCGCGCGCGCCGCACGGCACAGGTTCCCGCGCCAGCCACCACTCCAGAGAAGCCATAGCCCATGCC
>DASXIK010000143.1:0-14902 GCA_036498025.1 Chthoniobacterales bacterium | reverse complement strand
ATACGCGTGCCGATGCGAAAGGCGCTACCCATTTCATGTGTCACAATGATCGAAGTGACTTTCTGGCGCTCCGTGAGGTCGATGATCAACTCGTCAATCACCGAGCTGATCACCGGGTCCAGCCCGGCCGTCGGTTCGTCGAAGAGAATCAATTCCGGCTCCATCACCAGGGCCCGCGCCAGGCTCACGCGTTTGCGCATTCCCCCGCTCAGCTCTGAGGGCATCGAGTATTTCGACTCAACCATGCCGACCATGTGCAGCTTCTCGTCGACGATCTCGTCAATCTCCGCCGTCGTCTTGTCGGTAAGCTCTTCCAGCGGCAGGGCCACGTTGTCCCGGACATTCCGGGAACTGAGCAGCGCCGAGTATTGGTAAACCATCCCGATCTGGCGGCGCACTTGTTGCAGCTTGCGGCGCTGCAGACGCGTGACTTCAAATTGCTTGAAAAAGACCGAGCCGGCGTTGGGTCTCAGGATGCCGAGAATGAGACGGAGGATGGTGCTCTTGCCGCTGCCGCTCTGGCCCATGATGACCAGGCGTTCCATGGGGTCGACCGTCAGGGACACTCCCGCGAGGACGGTCTTGTCGTCGAACTGCATCTCGACATCGCGCAGTTCAGCCACGTAGGAGGGCGATTGGCTACTCACGGGAAGAAGACTACGTAAACAATGTTGTAGAGCGTATCTACGCCAATCACCGTGGTAATGGCCGTCACCACGCTGGAGGTAGTGGCGCTCCCTACTCCGGCGGCCCCTCCCTCGACTTTCAGCCCGCGATAACAGGCAATGGCGGCAATGAGCAGGCCGAACATCAAACTCTTGAACACGCCGGTGACGATGTCGCGAATCAGGAGGGAGTCGCGCACGAGATCGAGGTAGTAAACAAACGCGATGCTGAAATAAGCGCGGCAAATCAGGCTGGTGGCGAAGATCGCGGCAATGTTCGAGACGATGGAGAGGCAGGGCATGAGCGCACAAAGGGCCAGGGTCCGCGGCGCCACCAGCAGACGGAGCGGCCCGATGCCCATGGCTTCGATCGCTTCCACCTCCTCGGAAACTTTCATCGTTCCGAGCTCCGCCGTGAACGCTGCTCCCACTCTCGCGGCCAGCATAATGCCGGTGAGCAGCGGGCCGAGTTCGCGGGTAAAGGAAATGGCGACCAAACCCGGCACGAGACGTTCGGTGCCAAAACGCTGTAATTGATAGCCGGTCAGCAGGGCCATGGTCAGCCCGAGAAAGAACGAAACCAACGCAACCAAAGGCACCGACTCGACTCCGGCGCGCTCGGTGTGGCCAAAAAAGCTCGCGGCCCGAAAGGGCAGGCGTCCCTCCCGTATGCGGTCAACGGTTTCGTCGATCGTCTGAATGAAGAACCAGAACATGCTGCCGACTTCCCGGAAGAAGGTGCGGCCCGCCTGGCCGATCTCCTGCACCACCTCAACGGGATTGGACGGGAGGAGAGCCTCATCGCCCGACAAGTGGTTCCGTTCATTGGCCATGTGACCGCCAACGTGCCCTACTTCGTGGGGCGGGAAAGGGGAAAAGTTGGGGAGTGGAGGGGGAGCGGCTGCAGGGGATCAGCCATGCGTGGAGGGCGCCGCGCCGTCGGCGCCCAATATTTGGGACACGACGGCGCGTGTCCCTCCAGGTAGGATGGGCGTGGATGAGCGCTCCTGCCACCATGAGAAAAAAACAGATGGCAAAATGCTTTGTTATTTGCGCACTGCTGGGACTGGCTGCATTAGCTGATGCGGAAAGTCCGGGGGCCACATCAATGAGTAAAAATCATTTCGGGCTGGTTGTTCACGGCGGCGCCGGAACGATGGATCGGAGCGCGATGACGCCGGAGCGCGAGCAAATCTTTCGCGCCGCGCTCGAACAGTCGCTCAAGGCAGGCTTTGCCATTCTCCAGCGGGGCGGTTCCAGCCTGGAAGCAGTGGAGACAGCCGTCCGCGTGCTGGAAGACGATCCCCATTTCAATGCCGGAAAAGGCGCGGTTTTTACCAGCGCCGGAACCCATCAGCTGGACGCTTCCATCATGGACGGCAAGACCTTGAAAGCCGGCGCGGTCATGGGCGTGGAGCACATCAAAAACCCGATCAGTCTTGCCCGGCTGGTCATGGAGAAATCGTCCAACGTGGCCCTCGAGGGCGCGGGGGCCGAAGCTTTTGCCAAAGAAAACGGCGTCGCGCTCGTCGATCAGAAATACTTTTTTACGCAGGAGCGCTGGGACGCGTGGCAACGGATCAAGGAAGCGGCCAAGGGTGGGGACGGAAAACAATTCATCCTCTCCGACCAGGATAAGCATGGCACGGTGGGGGCGGTGGCACTCGACCAGGCGGGTAACCTGGCCGCGGCCACTTCGACCGGAGGCACCACCAATAAGCCGCCAGGCCGGGTGGGCGACTCGCCCATTATTGGTGCCGGCACTTATGCCAATGATGCAACATGCGCCGTTTCGGCGACGGGCGACGGTGAGTACTTTATTCGCGCAAATGCGGCCCACGACATTTCGGCGCTCGTGGAATATCGTGGACTCAGCGTTGAGGAAGCGTCGCGCACCGTCCTGGCCAAAGTGGAAAAACTCGGCGGCACCGGCGGTGTCATCGTTATCGATCGAAAAGGGAACATGGCGTTGCCCTTCAACACCAGCGGCATGTACCGCGGGCACGTCGATCAAAACGGAAAGTTTGTCACCGAAATTTACCATTAGAACCGGAGAAGGAAACGCTGGGCGCGGACCGCAGGCGCCTTTAATATCCCGCCATGTTGCCGCCGTTCTCCGTGGTCATCCCTGCGTTTAACGAAGAGGCGCGTCTAGGGGAAACGGTTCGTCTCACCATTGCCTACCTGGCCGCTCACTCGCCCGGGAGCGAGTTGATCGTGGTCAATGACGGGTCAACCGACGATACCTCCGGCGTGGCCCGGGCCGCGCTCGCCCAAGCTCATGGGCAGACCCAATTGCTGGAGAATTTTCCGAACCGCGGCAAGGGCGCGGCCGTGCGTCGCGGTTTGCTGGCGGCGCATCAGCCCATCGGATTGTTTTTCGATGCCGATCTTTCCACCCCGCTTGAGGAAATTCCCAAAGTGATTGAGCCGATCGCGGCCGGCGAAGTGGATGTGGCCTTCGGATCGCGAGCGCTCGATCGCAGGCTGATTGGCCATCGCCAGCCGTGGCAGCGCGAACAAGGGGGGCGCGTTTTCAACCTGCTCGTGCGACTCGCCACGGGCCTTCCGTTTTGGGACACCCAATGCGGGTTCAAGGCATTCCGCCTGGAAGTGTGCCAGCCCATCCTGGCGGCAGCGCACCTCGACGGTTTCGCTTTTGATGTCGAGCTGCTTCTACTGGCTCAACGGGCGGGTCTGCGCCTCCGGGAAATTCCGGTGCACTGGAATCATGCCGAGGGAAGTAAAGTCCACTTTCTCTACGACAGCTGGCGGATGCTGCGGGAGATCATCGCCTTGCGGATGAGGCCGAAGCCGACTGGAATTCCCACTACCGTTACACGACAAGCACGATAGAAACGCAGGGATGGGTTTGAAGCTTGGAGCTTCGAATTTGGAGATTCGGATTTTTCCGAACTGCTACTTCTTTACGATCTCGGCGTTCTCGATCATGGACATGCCGCCGCGCTCGGCCAGCTTGCCCTTCACAGTGATGGTCTTGCCCGCCAGGTCGGCCAGCTCATCGTTCATCGGCTTGTGTTCGCCGACCAGGAGATAGCTTTTCCCCTCGCTGACGATGCCGACCGGTCCGCCGCTCTTGATGCATTTGCTCGCGCAGGCCGCATGTTTATCACCGCTGGCGTTGTGATCGAGATAGCACATCAGGTCGACCACTTCGCCGGTCACGGTTTTGCCCCCACCAGCGTCGGCATCATGATGCTCGTGTTCCTGCGCCTGCAAAATTCCAAAGGGTGCAATGGCCAGGGCCGCGGTGAAGCCAAGGGCGACGGCCGTTTTCAAAATCGTGGGTTTGCCTGAGTTCAACATGGGGGAAGTGTCGGACCAATCGGCGTGGCGGTCAATCAGGTTGGGACGCAACGCCGGGGCGTCCACTCCGCGGGCGTAATCCCGGGCAAAGACGGACGAGTTGGGTGTTACCTGCATTCGGCGGCAGCAAACGCTAAACTTCCAACGCTCAAGTCAGAGGGCGTGTTAGATGCGGTTTTCCAGTGTGACGCCAGCACAAAGCATCACCGCGCGCTTCTGACTTGGACGTTGAGCGTTGGACGTTGGACGTTGGGCGTTTGCTCCAAACTCCTCGCTGTAGGGGAAGGTGTTACCGTCCCAGGGAAGCTGGCAGTTCCCCCTTACAGGAAAAGCTGTTCTACCTGCCCTGCTCGATCAACTCGGCAAATTGGGAAAAGAAATAGGCGGCGTCGTGCGGGCCGGGAGCGGCTTCCGGATGATATTGCACGCTGAAGATGGGCAATTTTTTGTGCCGCATCCCTTCGACCGTGCCGTCGTTCAGGTTGATGTGGGTGATTTCGATCTCCTCGGGCAGCGACTCCGGATCAACGGCAAAGCCGTGATTCTGCGAGGTGATGGCGACCTTGCCGCTGCGCAGATCCTTGACCGGTTGATTGCCGCCGCGGTGACCGAACTTCAGTTTGAAGGTCGACCCTCCAAAGGCAAACCCCAGCACCTGGTGTCCGAGACAGATGCCGAAGATCGGCTTTTTGCCCATGAGATCGCGCACGGCTTTGTGCGCGTAAGGCAGCGCGGCAGGATCGCCGGGGCCATTGGAAAGAAACACACCGTCCGGATTGAGTCGCAGCACTTCCTCCGCGGTGGTCGTGGCCGGCACCACGGTGACGCCAAAACCTTTCTGGCGGAGCAGCCTTAGGATATTGCGTTTCATGCCGTAATCGAACGCCGCCACGCGGAAGCGAATCGGGGGCAGGTCCGGTCCGGGCACGGTGGCATCCTTGCCTTTGACGATGCTCCAGGGCTTGCTCAGTTCATCGGTCGGATCCCACTGGTAACTTTCCGCCGTCGTCACCTCCCGCACGTAATCCATGCCGACGACGCCTTTGCCTTCGACCGCGCGACGGGTGGCCTCGGCCGGGGTGATCTCTTCAGTCGTTAGGCAGGCCTTCATGGCGCCGCGTTCCCGCAGGTGGCGCGTGAGGGCGCGGGTGTCGATCCCCTGGATGCCGGGGATTTTCCATTGCTGGAGATATTGCTCGAGGGACATTTCCGAGCGCCAGCTGCTGGGAGCATCGCTCAGTTCTTCGATGACAAATCCGCTGACGTGCGGTGCGTCGCTTTCCGCGTCAACCGCGTTGGTCCCGTAATTTCCAATGAGCGGATAAGTCATGGCCACGATCTGCCCGCGATAGGAAGGATCGGTCAGAACCTCCTGGTAGCCGGTCATGGAAGTGTTAAAACAAATTTCGCCCACGCGTGTGCCGGTGGCGCCGAAGGATTCACCTTCAAAGTGGCGACCGTCTTCCAGGGCTAAAATGGCTTTCATTTATCGGTGCTGGTTTTTCAGCTAAAAACGCCCAACGTTCAACGCTCAACGCCCAACGCTCAACTACAAAGCACTCTGAATTGAATAATTGAGCGTTGAGACGTTGAGCGTTGGGCGTTTGCCAAAAAAAAGCCCGAAGCGACTTCTCGCTTCGGGCGTTCCGAAAGAATTACCCCGCAGGTGCCGTTTAGGTGGATCTCCCGTTCCCTTTCGGTAACGGGCGGATGACCGTCGCCACAGCGTCTGACTTCCAATTAAGGCATGTCATCTTCTGCATGCAACCAAGCCTCCTAGTTCAGAAATATCGGTTCGGGAATCTCACCTTGTATCTCGAACATCGCAGGGCAAATTTTTGAAAGCCGTTGATCGAGAGTTGGAAGAAAAGCACTGGTTTTCACCCCAACCCTCGGTGAACGACTCTCGGTTTTCAAAGAACTACTCCCGCAACTCCGCCCCTAATTCGCTTTGCAAACGCTCACGAATTTTGGCGTGCGCCGCAGTCACTTCCTCGTTCGTGAGTGTGCGACTTCTGTCGCGGTATGTCAATCGGTAAGCGAGCGACTTTCGTGCCGCTCCCAGATTGTTTGTGGAGCTTCCGGTGAATAAGTCGAAAAGTTCGACGCCTTCGAGCAATGGCTCGCGCGGATGCTCGATGGTTTGCACGATCCGTTCGTGGGCCACGGTTTCTGGCACAATCAGCGCAATGTCCCGCGTCACTCCGGGATAACGCTCGATTTCCCGGAACACTCGGGTCGTCGATTCCGAGCGGACAATGCCATCGAGATTGAGTTCGGCCACAAAGACGCCGCCGGGCGCGTCCAGGACGGAGGCGCGATCGCCGGAAAGCTGGCCGGCGAATCCGATCAGTTCCTCGCCCGCGAAGATGTCGGTCGCTAAAGCGAGATCCGCATGGGTGCTCCGGACAAAACGTGTTCCCGCAGGCGCGATGGATTCGAGGGCGCCTTTCAAGTCCATAAAATCGAGACGCCGCTTGTTCGCCGGCCGCCAGTGCGCCGGTCCGGCGGCGTCACCCCAGAGGAGCAGGCCGAGACGGCGCACCTCCCGAGCATCAGGTGAGATGAACACACGGCCGATTTCGAACACCGCCACCTGTTCCGCGCCGGCGCGAACATTTCTCTCGAGAACGCCGAGCAGGCCGGCCAGGAGATTCGGTCGTAACGCGACATGGTCCTCGCTCAAGGGATTACGCAGCGCGATCGCGTTTTCGCCAAAGGCGGGCGCTTTGCGCGGAATCAGTTTCGAGGTGCGAGCCTCGGCCAGCCCGCGCCCGACGAGGCGCTCGCGCAAGTCGGTTTCGATGTCGTGCGCCCGGTCCGCCTGGCTCTGGGAGGTGAAGCGGCTGCGATCCGTTCCCGGAATTTTCTGCACGCCGTACGCGCGGACCACCTCTTCGATCAAATCGACATCCCGTTGCAGGTCGCGCCGATGGCTCGGGATCTTCCAGGTGGCGCCGGTCTCTGTGGTCTGCGCCTTCGTTAGGCCGAAATTCTGCAGAATGTCGTCGACGGTCTGCTGCGGAAGCGCGACGCCCATGAGCTGGCGGCACGGGGCATAGCCTAACGAGACATTGGCCGGATTCGGCGGCAGATCGCCGCCCGTGGCGATTTCCGCGGCCGATTTGCCCTGGGCGATCTCGCGCATCAATTCGCTGGCCCGCGCGGACCCGGGCAGGGTCATCATCGGATCCACCCCGCGTTCGAAACGGTAACTGGCGTCGCTCGGCAGGTTCAGGGTTCGCGCCGTGTGCCGGACACTGGATGGCTGGAACCAGGCCGCTTCGAGCAGCACGTTCCGGGTCGTCGCCGTGACGCCGGTTTCTTCGCCGCCCATGACGCCAGCGATGCCCACCGCGCGCACGTCGTCGGCCACGACCAGGTCGTGCGGGGTGAGGAGATAGTTTTTGCCGTCGAGGGCAAGAAACTTTTCTCCGGCGTGCGCCAGGCGGACATGAATACTGCCTTTGATCTTGTCGGCATCGAACGCGTGGGTCGGCTGGCCGAGCTCGAGCATGACGAAGTTGGAGATGTCGACCACGTTGTTGATGGAACGAATCCCGGCGGCCTCCAGGCGGCTGCGCAACCAGGCGGGGCTGGGTCCCACCTGCACGTTTTCAATTCGGCGAAGCGAGAAAAACGGACATTGCAGGGGCGCGTCGATCTTTACGACGCCCTTTTGAACAGGTAGGGACGTTTCTCCGAAACGTCCGATTTCACGAACGCCTCGGAGAGGCGTTCCTACCAGGGCGGCGATTTCGCGCGCCAAACCATAATGGCTGAGCAAATCGCCACGGTTGGGTGTGATCTCCACGTCGAGAATGGTGTCGGCCGAGAAAATCTCGCTCATGGGCGCGCCGATGCGTGCGTCGGGCGAGAGGATGAGCAAGCCGGCGGCATCGTCGCCCAGTCCAAGCTCGATGGCGCTGCAGAGCATTCCCTGGGATTCCACGCCGCGAAGTTTGCTCTCCTTGATTTTGGTTCCGTTAGGCAGGGACGCGCCGGGGGACGCCAGGAAGACCTTGTCCCCCACCGCGTAATTCTTCGCGCCGCAAACGATCTGGCGCGTTTGTCCACTGCCATCGTCGACCTGGCAGACACTGAGGCGATCCGCGTTCGGATGCGGCGCGGAACCCTTGATCTGCGCGACGGTCACCTTGTCGACAGGGGCGCCGTGCTGCTCGATTCCCTCGATCTCGACGCCGGCCAGGGTGAGAATCTCCGCGACCTCTTCGACCTCGGCGGGCAGATCCACGAATTCGCGCAGCCAGTTGACGGAAAATTTCATTCAGTGAAGAGCGGCGTGCTCATGCGAACTGTTTCAGAAAACGCAGATCGTTTTGCGCGAAAAACCGGATATCGGGGATATCGAACAGGATCATGGCCAGGCGGTCCATGCCGAGTCCGAACGCAAAGCCCGTCCAGTCTTTCGGATCATAGGCGGCGTCGCCGCGCGCTTTGTTGACTTCTTCAAAGACGGCCGGGTGGACCATGCCGCACCCGCAGACTTCGATCCATTGTTCGCCGCCTTTCAACGCCTTCGATTTCACATCAATCTCGAAGCTCGGTTCGGTGAACGGGAAATAATGGGGCCGAAAGCGCACGGCCGTGTCAGCGCCGAAGAGTTCATGCATGAAAAACTCCAACGTGCCCTTGAGGTCGGCCACGCTGACCTGCCTGTCGACGTAAAGACCCTCGATCTGGTGAAATTGAGCGCTGTGCGTGGCGTCCACTTCGTCGCGCCGGTAGGCCGCGCCCGGCGCAATCACGCGGATGGGCGGCGCCGCCGCCTGCATGGTGCGAATCTGCACGGTCGATGTGTGGGTGCGGAGAAGATGACCGTCGGGCAGATAGAAAGTATCCTGTTCGTTCCGGGCCGGATGGTCTGCCGGGGTGTTGAGCGCATCGAAGCAATGCCATTCGTCTTCCACATCGGGGCCGTCGGCCAGAGCGAAACCCATGCGCCGAAAAATGGCGATGCCGCGATCGAGCATCTGGGTAAGCGGGTGGAGCGAACCGCGCCCAACCAGCGAGCCGGGCAGGGAAATGTCGAGGTTGGCCAGGCCGGCTGCTTCCTGATCGGCCCGGAATTTTCCGGCGCGCTCTTCTACCGCGCCGGCCACGGCGTTGCGGACTTCGTTCAGCAGTTTTCCGACGACGGGCTTTTCCTCCTTGCCCAGGGTTTTCATGCGCTCGCCCCAGACGGAGATGCTGCCGCTGCGCCCGAGGTAGCGCACGCGCAGCTCCTCGAGCGACTTCTCGTCAGCGCTGCGCTCGATCTCCCTCAGCGCTTCGGCGCGCAGATCTTCGAGTGGGTGGGGCATGGGACTCGTTGAAGGGTTAGGGCGTTAAAGGGTTAAAGCGTTGAAGCGGCGAGGCGCTCAAACATAACCGCTTTCACTCCGACGCTTCAACCGTTCAACGCTTCAACGCGGCAACCTAAGAGCTACGCCGTCTTTTTCGGCTTCTCTTTCGACTTCGACGCGAGGGCGGTTTTCACCTGCTCGACGATCGATGTGAAAGCGGTTTCATCGGTGACCGCCAGATCGGCCAGGATCTTGCGATCCAATCCAATCCCCGCGGCTTTCAGGCCTTCGGCGAAGCGGCTGTAGGTCAGACCATGGGCGCGGGCCGCGGCATTCAGCCGTTGAATCCAAAGGTAACGAAAAGTGCGCTTGCGCGTTTTGCGGTCGCGATAGGACCAGTACTGGCCCTTCATGGTCGCGTCCTTGGCGTAACGGAAAAGTTTCGAGCGCCGGCCGCGATAGCCTTTGGCTTTGTCGAGAACTCGTTTGCGTCGCTCCAGGCTGGCCGGGGCGTTAGTGGCTCTTGGCATGTGGTTTTGCCCGGGATCGCTCCCGGACTCCTCTTTCAGCGAGCTGTTGTTTTCGTTAAAGAACCACGCGACCTCACTCGCTGAGCTCGTTCCGCTTAGGGAACAGATGCGTGGCTCAGGCCGACGCTTCCAACGTCGGGGGCGGGAAGATGATGCAGCCTGGGGTTTTTGACAACTGCTTTTGCTGGTAGGGACGCCGCAGGCGCGGCGCTCAAATGGGCCGGGGCGCGAGGCTTGCTTCGTACCGTTGCGCTCGGAGAGCCCGATGGGGCCTCCGAAGGCCTGTTCAGAAACCCGTCTCTCTATATATATTGAGTCATGCATTGGATGAATCGCCACCGGCTGGTCATCCTGGCCCTGATCTGTGCCTTCTGGTCGGGCATCATGGTCGTCGCCCATTTTTTTCCGAGTTTCCCTCTTCTCGCCAACATCTGGCGCAGCGAGCAGAGTTTTGAGGATCTCCTTCGGCGTGAAGGCCGCAAGACGGCTACGTTTTCCGACACCGTTTTTATCGGGATCGACACGGCCTCCCGGGAAGATCCATTCTTCGACGACGAGCAAAAGGCGACCGATCGCGCCGCTCAACTCATGACCAGCCATCCTTTCCCCTGGTCCCGGGAACTCTGGGCCCTGCTGCTAGACCGCCTTTTTCAAGCCGGGGCGCGCCTGGTGATCTTCGATCTGGTGTTCAGTCCGCCTAACGAGGGGGACGCGGCTTTCCGCGCGGCCCTGGACCGTTATCGCGACAAAGTCGTGGTGGGGGCCGACTTCGATTTTTCCAGCGTGGGGACGCAGGGGGGTGTGGTCAAAAACGTGATGCCGAATGCCAGCCTGATTGCGCCGCCGCAGATGGAAGACGATCGGGTGGGTTATGTGGTTTTTTTCCCGGATTCGTTTGATAACAAGATCCGTTACGTGCGTTATACGCTGACACCTTATCAGCTGGCGCGGATGGCGCCGCAGCCAGACGAGGTTCCCTACGAGTCGCTCGCGGCGCGGGTCCTGGAGAAACAGGGTCTGGGCGCGCTGGTGCCCCGGGATCTGAAGCCGCACGTGTTTCGCTTCAGCGCGCTCGACGCCTATCCGCCGCATCCGCTGTTCGAGATTTTCGAGAACCACAGCTGGCACGCCAACTACCAGGATGGCGCGTTCTTTAAGAACAAGATCGTCCTGGTGGGTCCCTCCGCCCAGATCATGCATGACTTTGTCAGCACGCCGCTCAGTCCGGAGACCCCCGGCCCGGACTTGCACCTGCATGCCATCGCGGCGACCCGGGCTAACGAGTTCCTGAAGAACGCTCCACTCTGGGTCGATTTCACGGGCATCGCCATTGCCGGCCTGGTGGCCTGGTTGTGCATCGCCCTAACGAGGCGGCCGCTGGTCTGCCTGGCCACGTTGGTCGGGACCAGCTTGCTTTACCTGGTCGCCGTCCGTCTTTTTTACGACTACATGGGCTTGATTCTGCTCGTCGTCCCGACGCTGGCGGCCTTCATTCTGAGCGGATTATTTGGTCTCAGCTTCGAGTACATCCTTGAGCGCCTGGAGAAGCTGCGCATGCGGCGGACGCTGGAACGTTACGTTTCCAAGAACCTGGTTCAGGAAATCCTGGACAATCCGGACAGCTACTACCATTCGATGCTCGGTTCGCGCAAACCGGTGACGGTGCTCTTCTCCGACATCATCGGGTTCACCAGTCTTTCGGAGAAAGCCGATCCGGCGGCCCTGGTGAAACTCCTGAACGAGTATCTCAGCGGAATGGTGGGGGTTGTTTTCGAGAACGGCGGAACGCTCGACAAGTTTATCGGCGACGCCATCATGGCCGTCTGGGGGAACGTGAAAAGCCGCGGCGTAGATGAGGATGCCAAATGTGCCGTGCGCGCGGCGCTGGGAATGCGCGCCGAGTTGCGGAAGTTGAATGAAAGATGGAAGGGCGAAGGGCGCCCGCAGCTCGGCTTCGGCGTAGGCATCAACCATGGCGAAGCGATCATCGGAAACATCGGCTCCTACGAACCGCACGAACGCCTCGATCCCACAGTCATCGGCGATTCGGTCAATCTGGCTTCACGCCTGGAGGCCCTCACGCGCGCCTATTCGGTGGATGTGCTCATCGGCCCGACGGCCGCCGATTTGGTGAAGGACGAGTTTCACCTGCGCTCGGTCGCGCGTGTCCAGGTGAAGGGCAAGTCGCTGCCGGTCGATGTTTTCACGCTCATCGGCGCGCGCAACGGCAGCAACGACGCGGAATTGTTGAAGTGGCTGGAATCCTACGAGGAAGGAATCGCCAAATTCCGCGAGCGCGATTTTACCGCGGCCAAGATCCTGTTCTCCCGTTTCCTCGAATTTTATCCCGAAGATTTCCTGGCCAAGATGTACCTGGAGCGCGCGCTCGAGTATGAGCAGCAGCCGCCGGACGAAGCCTGGAACGCCGTGGAAGTGTTCCAGAAAAAATAGCCGGCGCTGAACAGCGCCGGAAATCCGAAATCCGGAGCACGAAATCCGAAGGAAATTCCAATGACCAAGCACCAAAAGCGGCTGCGCACGCGGCTTGGAACTTAGGTAATTGGAGCTTAGATATTGTTTGGAGCTTCGAATTTCGGATTTGGTGCTTCCGTGCCGCTGGCGAACCAGCACGAATAGGGTAGAAGTTCGTCGTGGTGACTACGGCCAAGAAGTTTCATTTCCTCGGCATTTGCGGCACGGCCATGGGCTCGACCGCCGTGGCTTTGCGCGAACGCGGTTTTACGGTGACCGGCTCGGACGAGAATGTCTATCCGCCGATGTCCACCTTTCTCCAGGAGCGCAGCATCGCCGTGTCGGCGGGGTATCGCCCGGAGAACATTCCGGAGGACGCGGACGTTGTCGTGGTGGGCAATGCCATCAAGCGGGGCAACCCGGAAGTGGAAGCGGTGCTGAACCGCAAGCTGTTTTATCTTTCGCTGCCCGAGGTGCTGAAAAATTATTTCCTGCGCGGACGCCATAACCTGGTGATCACCGGGACCCACGGAAAAACCACGACCACGGCGTTGCTGACGTGGATCATGGAAAAAGCCGGGCATAACCCGGGCTATCTTATCGGCGGTCTTCCCCGGAACCTCGGGCAAGGAGCGCGCCTGAACGATGCCAAACACTTCGTCATCGAAGGAGATGAGTACGACACCGCTTTCTTCGACAAGCGCTCCAAGTTTCTCCATTACCTCCCGGAATTGGTGGTGATCAACAACATCGAGTTCGATCACGCCGATATTTTCAACACACTGGATGAAATCAAACTCAGCTTTCGCCGGTTGCTCAATATCGTCCCGCAGAACGGCATGGTGCTGCTCAACGGCGATGACAAAAACTGCGTGGAGGTGGCCAGGGACTGCCTCGCGCCTATCGTGGAAGTCGGGTTTTCGGAGAACTGCGGGCAAAGAATCCGAGACGCCGCCTATTCCGCCGCCGGCTCGCATTTTTCTCTGGCCGATCAGCGTTTCGACATCCCGATGGTGGGCGAATTCAACGTGCGCAACGCAGCCATGGCCGTTTCCGCCGCGCGATTTTATCACGTGCCGGACGCGACAATTCGCGGTGCGCTCGAAAGTTTTCAGGGAATTGCCCGGCGCCAGGAAGTGCGCGGCGAGGCCCACGGGGTGAAGGTGATCGACGACTTCGGACATCATCCCACGGCCATTGCCCAAACTTTGCAGGCTTTCCGTCATCGTTTTGCCGGGCAGCGTCTCTGGGCGATTTTTGAGCCCCGCTCCAACACCACGCGGCGCGCGGTTTTTCAACAAGAATTGCCGGACGCGTTAAAACTGGCGGACGGCGTCTTCATCTCGCAGGTGGCCAGGCTGGAGCAAATCCCGGTGAAGGATCGGCTCGATCCCGAAGCCGTGGTCGCGGCCATCGCCAGCGCCGGCCGGCCGGCCTATTATGAAAAGAACGCCGATGCCATCATTGATCGGCTCGTGCCCCTGCTTCGGCCTAACGACGTGGTGGTGGTCTTCAGCAACGGTGGGTTCGAGGGGATTCACGAAAAGTTGCTGGAGAGGTTGAAAAGCGTTGAAGCGTTGAAGCGTTAAAGAGTCCAACGCGATATCGTTACGCCACAGTCGCGCTTCAACCCGTTAACGCTTTAACGGATCTCGCGGCGGGCCTAGCCCGCCGACGTATGATCGTGCACGATGCGCCAGCCGTCCGCGCCGTGCCGGAAGATTAGAGTGAAGCGCCCGTGCGGATGGTCCTTCGCCCTCTTTAATTCCCAGCGCCCCAGGGCCACGGTCGCGTCCGGTCCAAGGGTTGTTATTTCCAGATCGGAGAAGGCCAGCGTGCCCATCTTTTCCCGGTCCGAATACTTCGCTTTGTAGCGGTCGAGCACGGTTTGCCAGCCGCGAGTCACCTCGTCTCCGCCGACGAAAACGGTTTTCTCGGAGCGATCGTAGCCGTTCATAAAGGCTTCGAGGTCGCCGCGATTCCACGCTGCCTCCTGGGCTCGAAGGATGGCCGTAATTTCTTTTGTGACCGCATCATTCGCCTGGGCCGGGACCTCATGCGCGAGAGCCGCGGCCAGCAGGGGCGCGAGAATACTCAGCTTCATGCGGAAGTTGTAACCCCGGCTACCGCAGCCTGTCCATCCCTCGTGAATTCGTCATTTCCTTAGGCGAAGCGCCTTGAACGTGCTACCATGAAAAGTAACTATCACCGTGCTGAAACTCCCTCGGCTAGCCCTTTTCCTCATCCTGCTGGCGCCTGCAGCTTTCGCTCAGGTCGCCCCGGTCCCGCACCAGCAAATGCAACAGCAACAGGACCAATCGGATCAGGATCAGGATGACGAGGAGCGGCCGCAACCGACGCCACCGCCTGTGGCAGTGGCCCCTCCTGCTCCGGTGAACGTGTCCCAGAGTCGCCCTGCTTCCGGAGCGCGCCCGCCGGGGACGGTGGCGGCACCAGCGCCCGCGCCTGCCGGCGCGCCGGATATGGTTCGGCTGCAATTCCCGAACAGCGACGTCGATGACGTCCTTCGCCTCTACGAGCAGCTCACCGGCAAAAAGCTGGTGCGCGACAATTTTGTGCAGGGCAAGGTCAACATTTTCAT
>DASXIK010000142.1:0-3840 GCA_036498025.1 Chthoniobacterales bacterium | reverse complement strand
GGCACGACGACACCGGTTTAAAGCGGGAAACCGCCCGGATGGGCCCTGATAGGGCGTTGGCCTTTTCCGGAAACACCCTACAATGTCCTGGCATGACGACGGCCAACAAGATCACCATTGTGCGGATCGCTCTGATCCCGGCTTTCGTGCTCATGGCCATCTATTACGGGCAAAGCATCGCGGCCGGCGACCCCCAGGAATGGCAGCGCTTCACCGCCATCGCCATCTTTCTGGTCGCTGCGGTCAGCGACGGGCTCGATGGTTATGTCGCCCGCCGCTATAATCAGCGCAGCGCGCTTGGCGTCATCCTCGATCCCATCGCGGACAAGGGCCTGCTCCTAAGCGCCATTATCACTCTCAGCATCAGCAACTGGAACGAGTCCGGCCCTAACTACGGGAGATTTCCTCTCTGGTTTCCCGTTCTCGTGATTACGCGGGACGTGGTCATTCTCGTCGGCAGCATCGTGCTCCACCTGCTCAACGGCAGAGTGGAGCTGCGCCCGAGCTGGACCGGAAAGGTCGCCACTGTTCTGCAAATGGCAGCCATCGCGTGGGTCATGCTTCAGTTCACTTTCCTGCAGCTTAACTACGTGGTCTTCGCCGCCGCCGTTTTTACCTTTATCTCCGGCGTCGTCTATGTAACGAGCGGCATCCGGCAACTTCAAGTCGAGGGACATGCCAACGCGAAGGTCGGCTGAGCCGGGCGTCGAGCTGCCATGAAAAGCGAACCCGCCACCGCAAATGTCACCATTGTTGGCCGCCCTAACGTGGGGAAGTCAGCGCTGTTCAACCGCCTCGTGAAAAAAAGCACGGCGATCGTGCACGATCAGCCTGGCATCACTCGCGATCGCATTTCCGGCGTGTGCACTCGCGGCGCCCGCCCATTTCAAGTGTGGGACACCGGCGGCGTGGCCGGGGCGGGAGAATCGGAACTCACGCAGCAGGTTCGACAAATGGTCGAGCAAGCCATCCGGGAAAGCGACGTTCTTGTTCTCGTGGTCGACGCCAAACAGGGCCTCGCACCCAGCGACCACGAACTCGCGCGCATGGTCCGCAAATCGCGCAAGCCGGTCATTCTCGCGATCAACAAAATCGATGAACCGATGCATGAAGACCTCGCTTCCGATTTTGCGGCCTTCGGATTCAAGACCGCCGTGCCCATCAGCGCGGCGCACGGTCGCGGCATCTCTGAGTTACTCGAAGAGATCGATCGCCTCCTCCCCGCCGCTCCCATCCACGATTCATCGGTCACTCCGCCTCAGACGGATCACGAATCTTCGTTGCTCGCCGTCGCGGTCGTGGGACGCCCTAACGCAGGCAAATCGTCTCTCATCAATGCCGTCGTGCACAGCGAGCGCGCCATTGTCAGCGAGTTGCCGGGCACCACGCGCGATGCGGTCGATATTGTTTACGCCCGCGGCGACGAGCGTTTTACATTCATCGACACGGCGGGGATGCGCCGGCGCGGCCAGCACTCGACTTCCGTGGAAGTTTTCAGCGTGATGCGCGCGGAACGCAGTATTCGACGTGCAGATCTCTGTGTCCTGATGATCGATCTCGTGTCCGGGGTGACGGCGCAGGACAAAAGAATTGCCGGCCTGATCCAGACTGCGCGGAAGGCCTGCATCGTGGTGTTGAACAAATGGGATTTGGTCAAACCAAAGCGCGGCGTGCGGGAAGCCATGATTGAAGTCATTGCGGAAACGCGCCACCGCGCATTTTTTCTCGGCTATGCGCCGGTGCTGATCGCGTCGGCCAAGACCGGCGAAAACGTCGAGCGTCTGTTCAAGCTGATGGCCACGGTTCGGCGCGCCAGCGAGAAGCGGATCAGCACGGGCGTGCTCAACCGCACACTGCGCGCTGCGTTCGACGCCAATCCGCCGCCCATGGTTTCTGGCCGCCGGCTCAAACTGTTTTACGCCACTCAGGCCAGTGGATCCGCTCCCGGCCGCTCGTTACCCCCGCCCGAGTTTGTGCTCTTTGTGAATGACCCGAAGCTGCTGGGCGACACCTACAAACGCTATCTGGAGGCGCAGATCCGGGAGCGGGAGCCCTATCCGGGACTTCCAGTCCTCCTTACGTGCCGGCCGCGCACGGAAACGCGCCCCCGCCGGGGGTAGCAGAGACCGGTAGTTGATCGAACGTTTGCGCTCCGTATTTGTCTGAACAACACACATGAAATCCACTCAGGAAATCACCGCACAGGTGCAGCAGCTAGGCCAATGGATCCCGGCGGTCCGCCAGCAGATTGGCCAGGTAGTGGTCGGCCAGAAGTACCTGGTTGACCGGCTCCTTCTCGGCCTGCTAGCCAACGGCCATCTTTTGCTGGAGGGGGTGCCCGGCCTGGCCAAAACCCTCACAGTCAAGACGCTGGCCGCCTGTATTCGCACCGGCTTCCAGCGGCTGCAATTTACACCTGACCTGTTGCCGGCCGATCTGATCGGCACGCTCATATATAATCCGCGCAGCGGCGAGTTCACGACCAAGCTCGGCCCCATTTTCTCGAACCTGATCCTGGCGGACGAAATTAACCGGGCCCCGGCCAAGGTGCAGAGCGCCCTGCTTGAGGCCATGCAGGAGCGCCAGGTCACCATCGGCGAAAAAACCTATCCGCTGTCGGACCCGTTCCTCGTGTTGGCCACGCAAAATCCGCTAGAACAGGAGGGCACCTATCAACTGCCCGAGGCGCAGCTCGACCGGTTCATGTTCAAACTGAATGTCGGCTACCCGGCGAAAACCGAGGAGCGTCAGATCCTCGATCTCATGGCGACCTCAGCGCCCAACCTGCAGGTCACGGCCGTGATTGATCCACAGCAGATCATCGCCTCCCGGGAAGTGGTTAACAGCATCTATATAGATGACCGGGTGAAGGATTACATCGTGGACGTCGTCTGGGCCACGCGGGAACCGGCCGCCTACAACCTCCGGCTGGAAGGCCTGATTCGTTACGGCGCTTCACCGCGCGCGACGATTTACCTGGCCCTGGGCGCGCGAGCTCACGCCTTTCTTAACGGACGCGGCTACGTCACCCCGCAGGACGTCAAGAGCATCGGACCGGACGTGCTGCGTCATCGCATCATTGTCAGCTACGAAGCCGAGGCGGAAGCGATGACCAGCGAGACGATGATCGAGCGGATCTTCGCCGGGTTGCCGGTGCCGTGAGCGATTCGTCATGGAGGGACTGACTAAAACACCGGCCGAGATTCTCAAAAAAATCCGGACGCTCGAACTCAAAACCCGCGGCCTGGTCGAGACCGCCTTCGCCGGGGATTACCACAGCGTCTTCAAGGGGCGCGGGATGAATTTCGAGGAGGTGCGCGAATACCAGCCGGGCGACGAAATCCGCGCGATCGACTGGAACGTGACCGCCCGCATGGGCACGGCCTTCGTCAAAAAATTCACGGAAGAGCGCGAGCTCACGGTCATGCTCATTGTCGATGTGAGCGCTTCAGGCAACTTCGGCAGCACCACGCAATCAAAACGCGAGCTAGCCGCGGAAGTGGCCTGCCTGCTCGCCTTCAGCGCCATCCGGAATAACGACAAAGTAGGGCTCCTACTCTTCACCGATCGCGTGGAGCTTTTCATCCCGCCGAAGAAAGGCCGCTCACACACCTTGCGTCTGATTCGCGAGATTCTGTTTTTTCAACCGGCCAGCCGCGGCACGGCTCCGGCGCTGGCCCTGGACTATCTGAACAAGATCGTTACCAGGCGTTCCGTGGTCTTCTTCATCTCCGATTTTCAGGCGCCCGATTTTTCCAAAGCCCTGGCGGTCACCGGACGCCGGCATGATTTCATCGCTCTGCAAATTCAGGACGAGCGGGAGACTTTTTTTCCCAACAT
>DASXIK010000141.1:0-2363 GCA_036498025.1 Chthoniobacterales bacterium | reverse complement strand
ATTACATCGTTATATTCGCTACGTCTCCGAGGTCTTCCCGCTGACTCACTTCTGCCGGGCCTTTCGTCGGGTCAACATGTATCACGCCGGCCTGCAGTTTTACGCGGTCGATTTGCTCGTGCTCCTGGCGGGCGCGATCGTTACCTTCGTCGGGGCGGCTTTTCTTCTTCGGCGGATGGAGGAATAGTTATTCGTCCGTTGAGAACTCGCTGCCTCCATCTCCATCTTGGTTGTTTGATCGTCGTCGGGATCACGGCGCTTGCCTGGCCCGCCACGGCCACCGATTCAAGTGGGGCGGGCAACGTCGCGCCGCAGAAGGTCTTCGATGACATGCGCGAGAGTTTCCGGCCGGACCGGGCAAAGCATGTGCATGCGCGTTACCAGTTCGATCTCAGCGGGCCGCAGGGCGGGGAATGGTGGATCGAGATCAAGGATGGCAAGTTCACCATGGGGCGCGGCCTGATCGAAAATCCGAACGTCACTTTCATCGCCAGCGACAAGGATTGGGTGGCGCTCTCCAACGGCACGCTCAGCGGCACTTGGGCGACGCTCACGGGCCGGCTAAAAGTGCGGGGCAACCAATGGCTGGCGCGCAAGCTGGGTGAAATGTGCCCGTAGATTTCCTAACGAATACGATTTAGCCACAGATTAACACAGACGAACACGGATAAGCAGAAGAAGGTGCGATCCTCCCTGAACTTCTGGTAGGGACGCCGCGCCCCTGCCGCGCCGAAGCCAGGCGAAGGCGGGTCGGCGCCTTGAAGATAACGAATGGGACACGACGGCGCGTGTCCCTCCAGCTTAGGCTGCAACTGTGGCTAGAACGACGCCTTGAGCGCGACCTGCAAATAGGGCGCGGGATCGGTCCGATAATTTTCGCCGGCCCGGTGATAATGGAAGGCGCGTTGAATGGCGCAGCCGGCATTGCCATCGATGGAAATGGCGTTGGTTAGGCTGTAGGTGAAGCCGCCGCCGGCCCGGTAGTCGACATAGTCCACCTGGGTCCCACTGAGCTTGGCAATGTGCGGTCCCACATAGTTATCGTGATGATCGGTGCGGAAGGAACCGCCGGCCAGCTCGCCGCCCACATAAACTTCCAGCTGCTTATTCACCGTGTAGATGACGCGCGGATTTGGCAAGATGCCCATGACGCGAATACTGTCGTTAGGATGCCAGATCACGCCCGCGAGCGGCAGCACCGGATAGCCGCCCTTGAGGAAAGCGGTGTAGACGCCGGTCAGGATGTAGAGTTTGTCGGGCTGCAAAGTCCAGAAGCGACCCGCCAGAATCGGGCAATCGAAGGAGGCCAGGCCGATATTGTCCTCCGTGTAAAAGCCGGGGCGAAATTGCAGAAAAGCGCCGGTATCAGCCCCCTGCATGTAATCGATGCCGATCACGGCGGCCCCGCTCTGGAGGTGATCGGGGACCGGCGCGCGTGTGTTCCCAAAATCGAACCGAGTGTAAGCCAGGCCAAGGTGCAAATACCACTGGTCCTTTAGAAGAAAACGATGGGCGTATTCGAACTGGTTCTCCAACTCGTCCTGCTTCCCGAAACTGCCGCCGTGGTTGAGGTCGCTCTCAAAAACGTAGGTCGTGTCGGCCGTGAAAATATCGAGCGGAACTTTCTCCACGGGCGTGCCCGCGGAGAGCTGTGGTTCAGTGCCGGCCGAAAGCGCAGGGACCAAAGCGGCCAAGCCGAGGAAAAGAAGAAAGTGCCGGAGCTTTCGCATACGTCCGTCTCTGTAGCTGATTCGGGAAGGTTGCACAACGCGGATGTTTATTTCTTCGCGTGATCGTTAGAGTGCCATGGTCTGGCCGATCTGCATGACGCGCAGTTCCGCGTCCACGCCGCGCTCCTGCAGGGCCGCCGCGAAAGCGTCGGGTGTGCCCGTGAGGACGGGGAACGTGCCGTAATGCATGGGGATGACCATGCGCGGCCCCACCAGCTTGACCGCGTCGGCCGCGCGTTTTGGTCCCATGGTGAAATGATCCCCGATGCAGACGAGCATGACGTCGATCTTGTTATACCGTGAAACCAGCGCCATGTCGGAGAAGAGATCCGTGTCGCCTGTGTGATAAAAAGTCGGGCCATCGCGCAGGGCGATGATCATTCCGCTGGGAGCGCCGGCGAAGACGGGGACAGTGTCGCCGTCCCGGGAAATTCCGCCGCCATGAAAGGCGCGCACCAGCGTGGTGGTAATTTCGCCATTGAGCAGCGGAACGTCGCCTCCGAAAAGGCCGGTGGTGTCCATCTGCGCCTGCCCGGCGGGGTAACCGAGTTCCATGGTCACGGCAGTGGCAAGATCGAGTCCGGCCACCAGTTTGGCGCCCGTCTTTTTGCCGATCTCCACGGTGTTGCCGAC
>DASXIK010000140.1:0-5803 GCA_036498025.1 Chthoniobacterales bacterium | reverse complement strand
GGAGAACGTGGCCATCCACGCGCATTGCCACGCCAAGTCGCTGCTCGAGCCGGCTTTCATGAAACGATTGGTCGAGCGGTTGCCCGGAAGAAAGGCAACTCTGCTCGAGACGGGCTGTTGCGGCATGGCCGGAGCATTCGGCGCGCTCGCTGCAAAGTATGAATTATCGCTGCGCGTGGCTGAGCCCCTGGTGCAAAAGATCAAGGCGCAGCCGCCGGGGACTGAGATTGTCGCTTCAGGCACCAGCTGCCGGCATCAGATCGCCGATTTGAGCCCGGCTCATCCCAAACACATGGCCGAATTGATCGCCGAAGCGATCGATTAACTCTTCAAAGCCGCGCCGGCGCGAAATGACTTCCCGGCTTAGGCCTTGGGCGGTCCGGGCGGAGCCGGGCTTCCCTGAGGGCCGGGTGGTTCGCCCGGCTTGGCGGAGGTTGGTTCGCCTCCGGGTAGATTCGCATCGGCCGGAACGGCCAGCAGATCAGGCTCGGTCCACGATTCCTTGCGCCCCGCCAGCTCCTTGCGCAAACCGGAAATCTGACCAGCCACCACGGGGCCGCCGGTGTTGCCCCACTCCTGGCGGACGTAAGTGAGAACGTCCGCAATCTTTTGATCGTTCAGAGTTGTTTCCCAAGGCTGCATCACGGCCGAGCCATATTGCGCGCCTTTCACTTTGAGAGGTCCCTGCAAGCCTTTCAGCACAATCATGCCGAGGCGGCGCGTCCCGCCGTTGACAAAGTCGGACCCGGCCAATGGCGGATACTGCCCCGCCACGCCCTGTCCCGTCGCCTGATGACAGGTGGCGCAGTTGGCCGAGAAGATCTTTTTGCCGCGCTCAGCGGGCGAGAGTTCCGCCTGCGGAGCCGCGCCTCCGGGTCCCCCGGGGCCATGAGATGAGGATGGGGTGAAATTGATATCGAGACTGTCGCCCGAAAAATTTCCGGAGAAGCGGCCGAGATAGGCACCGCCAAAGAAAAGGGCGAGCCCGTAGACCGCCACCAGCCAAAGAGAAAGCGGCTCAAGACCGACACGCGGTTCCTGCTTCTCGCGCCGGATAGCGGCGTGCACGTCCTGCACATCAACGTGATCGGCGTAGTCCCTGCCTTGACGTGGGTGCGCGGGCTGACCGGGAACGTTCTCGTTCATTTTGCGGCCGCCTTTCCCGGTGCCGGTGCCGGCGCCGCCGGTGGAGCGCCGGATTTCACTTCTTTGAGCGGATGGGATTGATCAAGCGACAGAAGAAATGCCACCAGACATTTCGCATCGAAAGTGGGAACGACTTCCCAACCGGTGGGCGGAGCATCGCCCTTGGTCAGGTTCAAAGCATCGTCTGCGCGTTCGCCGCTGATCCGCCGCTCCTGATAAAGAAAGCGAAAGGCAGGCATGTTGGAATCGGGATCCAAGCTGCGCGGCGCATACAAATGTTGATGATGCCAGGCCGCGGAATACGGGGCGGGCGATCCCTCGGGATTGGGCGGCGCAACCGCCGGGGGAGGAGCACCGGCCGCCGGAGCGGCGCCGGGCGATCCCGGCGGACTGGCCGAGGGTGCGGGAGAAGCAGCGTCGTCCGCCGGCGCGCGCTTTCCGATATTCGAAAGATCGGGGCCCATGCGTGTTGTGCCCAGCAGAACCGGCCGGCTGAAAATGTAATCGCGCGGCGCGCTCCGGCGCGTCCCCCACTTCCGCTCGATGTCCGACGAATCGTAATCGGGACGGACCTGCTGGCTGTGGCAGTAGACGCAGCCGTTGGCCGTATAAACTTTGCGTCCGCGTTCCACCATGCCCGATGGGGGCATCGGATAAGTATCGGTGCCATCCTCGTCCGCTTGCGGATCGAGGTGTCCGATCTGGGAGTTGGGAACCAGAGCCAGACCCAGCCATGAGAAAGCAAAGGTGGCGAAGACACCGAGAAAGAGCGACGTCAGTCCCTTCATAACTTTGCCTCCACGGCTTCGTCTTCATCTTCCGTCGGGTTCAAAAATGTGGGAACGCTGGCCGTCCGGCCCAAACCGAAAAGCATCAATCCGAAATGGAATGCGAAAATAAAATGAGCCGCCGCCAGGAGGATCCCGGCGAGAGAACGGGCTCGCAGGTAGGGCAGAATGGATTGGGTGCTCTCGGAAAAGGCGAGTGACGGGTCGTTCATGCTGGATCCCTGGACGATTCCGCCGGCCAGGAGCATCACGGTCAGCAGGCCAATGCCGTAAACCGCCGCCCAGAAATGAAGTTTAATAAGTGAAGCGTAGCGCCACTCGCGGCCGACCAGGCGGGGCACGATGTAATACATCGAGCCGAACATGATCATGCTATAGAAGGCGTAGAGGCCCAGTTGCGTGTACGCCGTGCTGGCTTCCGTGAAGTGGACGTAACGCGCCACCGAGCGCAGTGAAATTAACACGCCCACAGCGCTAAACAGCGTGTAGGACATGGCGCCAAAAACGGTGAACCGCAGCGTCGGACTGTATTTCAAGAGCTGAAAGTTGCCCGCCATGGTCATGTGATGATTCAAGCCCACGGTCGCGACCGGGATGATGGTAAGAATGGTGGCGGCGATGCTGGCGGTAATCATCCAGGCCGGGAACGGCCCATCGATCAGGTGCTGCATGCCGGTCCAACTGCTGAAAAGCGCGTAGGTCCAGAACCCGATGGTGGCCAGATGATAACTGTAAACGGGCCGGCCGATGACCTTCGGGATCATGTAATAAGCGGTGCCCAGGGCAATGGCGCCCAGCCAGAGAAAGAGAAGATTATTGGCAAACCAGCCGCTGACCGCCGCCTGCATCACTCCCTGCACGGGCACGGCGAAAAGCATCAATTGCGCGGCGCTATAGAGCCACGGAAACCAAAGGAAAGCGCCGAGCAAATACCATTGCGTGATATAGATTTGTTCGCCGCGCCGGAAGCGGAACATGAGCACGGCCCATGACATGATGAGGCAATAGGCGACAAAAAGAATGATGGAGGCATAGGGCGGGAACTCGAGCCACGGATAACCCGTGGAATCGCCCGCGAAGATGGCGCCCACACCGAGGAGCACGCCCAGGTTCCAGAAACCGGCCCCGGCCACGAGGAGCAAGGGATAGCGCAAGACCGTGCGACAAAGACGCGCCATCAGCCAGATGGCTGTGCCCATTCCGACCATCGAGGCCCAGCCAAAGACCATCATGTTGGTCGACGCCGGGCTCAGCCGTCCCCAGGTCAGGTAACTGATGCCGCCTAACAAGTCTGGCGCATGGAGTTTCCAGGAAACAAGCAGGGAAACGAGCGTTCCGAGAAGCAGCCAGACAATGGCCGATGTGTAGAACATCAGCACCGGCAGGCGCGTGGAAGCGTCGATCAGGGCACGCTCCACCTTCTCGACCTCGCTGGTCGTCACCGAAGACGCGGGAGATAAAGCTTCAGCGGCGTCCATAAAGAGTTGGCAATATGTTCGTCATTTGTCGTCGATGAAAATCATGAAGTAGACTTCGGTTGACCTGTGGCCGGCGAGGGGGAGGCCGCCGCGGGCGGAGCCGGAGTCGCCGCCGGGCTGGCTGGTGCCTTGGCTCCCGGAGCTGCGGGCGATGGGGCGGCGGCCGGCGGCGGCGCAGGAGTGGCAATCGGGTAGGCCGGCGCGGGTTTCTTTTGGGCGAGTTCCACCGCCATCAATTGCATGGCGTGATCGATGGGAATCCGGGCGGAACCCTTGGCTTTGTCAATCCATCCATACGCGGTCAGGGCCTTGGCGTCTTCCTCATGCAATGTCTTGAGGAGATCAACGCGCTTTTTCGCCTTCTGCGCATGATTGTCGGCGCCCGCGGACGGACCGAGCAGGGCCAGGACGATGGCTCCGAAGAGCATGAACAAAAGCAGAATGCCGAACCAGGCGGAGAGCGGAGCCCGCGCCTGAGCAACTTTCCGGAGTGATTCTGTTTCCATCATCTCAGTTCACCAGTTTCAGGGACTCAATCAGGCGCGGATCGCGCACGGGGAAGAGCGACGGGCGGCTGATCACGCGCAGGAAAACAAAAGCGAGGGTGGAGCCGATGGCGACGAGGGAGACGAAATCCCAAACGCTGAGATGAACGCCGGTGCCGTGGAAAGCCGGCATCACGATCACGTACATGTCGACCGCTTGCATGCAGACGATCCAGCCGGCCATCCAGCAAAGTTGGTGCGGCCGCTTCTTCACGGAGCGAAGAAGGAGAATGCCGAACGGCCCGAAGAACCGCCCGAAAACCAGGAGGATGCTCAGGTTCCACCAGCTGGCGGTGTTGCGCGCCAGAAAGTACTGCGTCTCCTCGGGAATATTGGCGTACCAGATGAGCATGTACTGGCTGAATCCGATGTAGGCCCAGAAGACGGAGAAGGCCAGCATCCACTTACCCATGATGTGGTAATGCTCCAGCGTCACCGTGTTCTGCAAATAACCGGCGCGCCGCAGGGCCGTGATGACCAGGACCAGCAGGGACATGGAGCTGCCGGCGGCTCCGGCAAAAATGTAAACGCCCCACATGGTGGAGAACCATTTGTAGTTCAGGCTCATGAGCCAGTCGCACGCGCCAAAAGTGAGGCAGAGAGCAAAGAGCGGCAGACTGATGAAGGAAAGCCGGCGCATCTTCAGAGTGAAACGCGGGTTCCCATCCTTGTCCTGCAGGATGGAGTAACGCCGGAACAACTGCGAGGCGATGATGAAGAAGCCGAAGGTAATGGCGGCACGCACGAGGAAGAAATTCCAGTTTAGGTAGGCGCGTTTGGCATCGAGCACCGGGTCCTCGCCGATGGGGACGCTCATCCAGCCATAGAGATGACGGCGCAGGAGAAGAATGGGAATAAACAGAAACGCGAGCACGAGCATGAGCGAGGCGATGTTCTCGAGCTGGCGCCGCACGACGACGGTCCACTCCGCGTCGGTGGCATGGTGCACCATTGTCCAGAAGAAACAGCCGGCGCAAAGGGTGAAAAACAAGGCGAAAGCGAACAGCCAGGAGAAACCGAACTGCTCCGGCTCGATGGAGGCGCCGACCACCGAGAGCACGAGCGCGCCAAAGGCCACGCCGCCTAACAAAACCGACAGACCGGCAAAACGGCTGCTCTCAAAATATTCGCCTTCCGGCCGCGGCAATGATTGGGAACGTTCGCTCATTTTTTGTCCAACGCGGCGCGCTGCTCCTCCGGCACATCGGCAATGGTGGCATTCTGGCTGCGCTGCACAGCGCGCAGATAGGCAATGATCGCCCAACGATCGTTCACCGTCAGGTTCGATCCGTAAGCCATCATGGTGTTCTTGCCGTTGCTAATGGTGTTAAAAATTTCACCGTCCGCCATCTTGCGGATGCGATCGTCCTGCAGGGTCACCACTGTCGTTAGGCCAAGTTGTTTGGCGATCCCGTTGCCGGTAGCGGTGGCCCCGTGGCACATGGCGCAGGTAATGTTAAAACGCTCACGACCGCGCTGCATCAGGGCGGGCGTCACGTCCACGGGCAGCCCGGTGCCCCACTGATCACCCATCTTGCCGGTATCGTAATAGTCGGTGCCCGAACTAAAGGCAGTGCGCGCACGCGAGGCTGGAGCGGCCATCGCGCTGGCCGGCGTGGCCATGGTCTCCGGCCTGGGCATGTCGTACCCGATCGGGACGGTCCCCAGAATCGGCGTGCGCGCGCCGCGGCCGTCGGCGAAGAAACCGGATGGCGCCTGCGCCCGCACCTTGACCTGCCGAACCATGTCCGGAAAAACTTCCAGCGGACTTCCGGTGCTCTTTTCGCCACGGAATCCGAAAACCGCCACGAGGGCGATTCCACTGAGAACACAAAGGAGAAGGAAG
>DASXIK010000139.1:0-1569 GCA_036498025.1 Chthoniobacterales bacterium | reverse complement strand
CCGGAGCGGGCTTGTCGAGTCCCGCGCCCCGCAATTGGAAGGTCATTAGATTATGAGGATCAAAACCGGGATTGATGCTTTGCAGTTTGAGGAAGCTGCGAAACATCAATCCGGATCCAATCAACAAAACAAAGGAGAGCGCGACCTCCACCATGACAACGAAGCTGCGGAGAAAGGCTCCACTGCCGAGCCCTGACGTGCGGCTGATCCCGCGCAGCACATTCATGAGCGATGGTTGCGAAGCGCGCCACGCCGGCATAATGCCGAAGATGGTCGCGGAGACCAGACCCGCAAGCGCGCTGTAGACGAGAACCACGCTATCGATGCGAATATCGTCGAGGCGGGGAAGGTTGGCTGGAGCGAGAACGCGAAGTTCGGCGATTCCGGCCCACGCAAGTCCGAGACCGGCGACCGTCCCCACGGCAGAGAGCAGGGCTGCCTCAATCAAGATCGGAGAGATCAGTCGCCAACGGTTTGCCCCCATGGCGGCGCGCACTGAAAATTCCTGTTGCCGCAACGACGCGCCCACCAGTAGAAGATTGGCGACGTTGGCGCAGGCAATCAGAAGCAGGAAGATCACTGAGCCCATCAGCGCCAGGACGGCAGGACGCACCTGCGCCACAAGGTGCTTTTGCATCGGCTCCATGCTGATGTAATAACCGGCCGTCTGGTCGATAGAAAAATTCTGCCGCGCCTGGGCAGCTACGCCGTCGGCGGCGCCTTGCGCGCTTTGGAGCGAGGCTCCCTCTTTGAGTCTTGCGACAGGACGAATGGAAAATTCTTTGCGATTCGCAGAGTCGTAGTCGAGACGATTGGCGATCCAGATGTCCGGAGCGGGCTCAACATCGGCATCGGGTGGAAAGTACAAGCGAAAGCCCGGCGCCAGGACCCCCGCGATCAAAGGACCAGGCTGGCCGGGAATCGTCATGTTCCGGCCAATCGCGGCCGAGTTGCCGCCGTAACGGCGGCGAAAGTACTCGTAACTGAGAATCGCGATCGTGGGCAGGCGGCCCGGCGCGGCAGCGGCACCTGCGTCATTAACCGGAGCCTTCGGTTGCGGAACCCCGTCCTGAGCAGTGAAATCTCTCCCCAACCTGATCTTGCCGCCCACCACATCGAAAAAGTTGGTGGTGACAACTCCATAACTGACCTGCTCCGGCGTTCCATCCTCGCGCGGAACGACCATGCGGCCCGTGAAGACGCCGGCCATATCGGAAAAAAACGCTTTGGTGCCCTCGCGAAGGTCGATGAAGTCCGCATTCGAAAACGGCAGATCATGCACGTTGCGCTTGCGGAGATCCATCCCGGCAATCACCAGTTGTTTCGGATCTTTGTAGGGAAGCGGCCGCAACAGGACTGCGTTGGTCACGCTGAAGATCGCGGTGCTTGCCCCGACCCCCAGGGCAACCGTCAGGACCGCAGTCAAAGTGTAGGCCGGGCGTTTCAAGAGGATTCGCCCGGCGATCACAACATCTTTCGACATCATATCGACCTCATAGTTGAAGTTGAACTGGTAAACGCCGAGCCGTCAACTAAGCGCACCTGTCCCCGCCGCCGATGCACTGGCCG
>DASXIK010000138.1:0-2728 GCA_036498025.1 Chthoniobacterales bacterium | reverse complement strand
TGTGTCAATTGTGTGAATTCGCGCGGCCATGAACGCAGCCAGGGAGTAGTCATTCATTCTCGCGGACGGCCTCGACCAGCCGCTGTTTAGCCTGGGCGATCGCTTGATCATAGGGCGCAATACGCTGACCGTGGCGTGCTGCTTCCAGCGAGGGCTCGAGAGCCGCGATATAATTGCGAAGCGCTTCTTGCACCTCCGGCGCCGCCCTGGTGGTGTCGATGGCTTTTAGCCGAACGAGAAACGTGGCCACTCGCTCGATGCCGGGCGGCGTTTTTTGCAACTCGCCCAAGGCGGTGCCGAATTGCGCGGCGACCTTGCGGGTGGCGTTCTGCTCGACGGCGCCGGAGTAACTCCGCACCACGAACCAGGCAAAGACCACGCCCAGGATGAGCAGGAGAACCAGGGTCGATTTTTTGCGCAAAGGGCCAGGCATTCGCTGCATGGGGTGTGCATGAAGAATGCCTGAAGGGCAATGATCTTAATTGGGAGGAAGGAAGCAGGCTGCTTCCCCTACAGATGTAGACGCGACGCCGGCCAACCAGGTCAGCGCGTTTAATCTTTAATGAAGTCCGAGCCTCTGCACTTTGGACACGGGGCGGCCACTTCCACCGGGACGCGGCGGGTGAAGCCTTTGACGTGACCACAGACGAGGCAGCGCCAGCGGAGGGATTTTACCTCCTCGAACTCGGCGATGAGCTGGAGGGCGTAGTTGGCGCGCTCGCGGATAAGGTCGAAGACCGACCTGAGTCTCTCTAGCGGCGGCTCTTCGGCCATAGGTTCAACTCCAGCTGGCGTGGTTTGGCCCGGCGAACCCGGCGTCGGAGGAAGGCTGCGCGAATACGGTATATGTTCATACGAACATTTATCGCCCGAAGTCGGATCGTTGCAAACAAAAAAGTGAGAAGCACGAAAATGGCTCTCTACGCTCTCTATTAAATAAGAAGAACCATGGCCCGATCTGATGAAACCGACAGAGCTGCTCCCCGGGCAGCAGGATGGCCTCCGCCGCTAATGGCACCTCGACTTTTTTCGCGAAAGCCGCTACAAGGCCCCTTCATGGCGAATACTGAGTCAGTGTCGCACGATTCCCTAGTCGTCTGCGCGTGCGGGGGTCAGGATTTTACGGCACGGGATGCAGTAGAGGCGGCCCTTCTTCGCGGCGACCTCGGTGATCTGTGGCCGTCGTTCCTGCAACGGGTAGCCGCGGAAAAGCAGGCCGACGAGAGCAACCTCGATTTGGACGAGGAGGCAATGGACGCCGCGGCCGAGCAATTTCGCTATGAGCGCGACCTGATCACGGCAGAGGAAACCGAGCAATGGCTGGCGGCGCGCGGGCTCGATCTGGATGATTTTACCGATTACTTTACGCGCCGGATCTTTCTCCAATCCATGGAAGAGGAAGTGGCCGCGGAAGAGATCGATTATCCGTCCGCGCCGGGAGATCTGCGGCAGCTGTTTGCCGTGGAAATGATTCTTTCCGGCGACCTGGACCGGCTGGCGAACGACCTCGGCTGGCGCCTGGCATCGGCCGCAGCCACGGCTGCTGACACCGTCGATGCCGACGACATGGAAGCGGAGCGGCGCCAATTTTTCGAGCGGAACGCTCTGACGCCCGAGCAACTGCCGGAGTGGCTGCAGAAGATTGGCCGGGACACGCCCTGGTTTGAGAAGATGTTGCGCATGGAACTGGAATATCGCCGCCGCGCGGAATCGCTCCTGACGCCGCAGACACGGAAGCGGGAGATGGCACTTTTGCGCCTGCCGCTGACCCGTTTTGAGGCCGAAGTGATCGAACTGGAATCGCACGACGCCGCCAAGGAAGCACTTTTTTGCGTGCGCGAAGATGGCATGTCCATGGAAGAGGTGGCTAACGAAGGGCGCTATCCTTACAAGGTGCTATCGTTCTTGCAGGAGGACATCCCCGAAGAGCTCCAACCCAGATTCCTCAGTGTGACCGTGGGTGAAGTGCTGGAGCCATTGCCTCGGGGCGACGCTTTCGAGTTGTATCGAGTGACCAGCAAAACCGAACCCCATGCGGACGACCCGGCTGCGTGCCAGCGCGTCGATCGAATTTTGCTTCATCGCCATTTCTCTGAATTGGCCGCGCGGCATGTGGAAACGCGCTTGCCGATGGCAGGTATCGCGGAATGAAGGCACAGGATCTGGAACTCATGCGGCGCTCGGCCGCGTTTAAGTTTCTATCCGAAGATCACCTGACTGCACTCGAGCCGCTGGTGCAGGAAGAACATTTTGAGTTCGGCGATGTCATCGTGCGCCAGGACGATCCGGCGGATTCGTTTTACCTGCTGACCAGCGGCCGGGCGCGCGCGCTGAAAATTAAACCCGATGGCGAGGAAATTCCGCTGGGCACGCTCAAGCCGGGGGACAGTTTCGGGGAAGCGGCGCTGGCCGATGGCGGGACGCGCAACGCCTCTGTGCGCTGCAGCACGGCGGTGGATGTCTTGCGCATCGATCGGGAAGATTTTCTGCAACTGGCCAACCAGGTGCCGGACCTGCGGCGCTACGTGGAGATGACCGGACGCAGCCGAGCCCTGCAAAGTTTCCTTTATCAATTCAGCAATTTCGGTCGTTTGCCGGCCCCGGCGTTGCGCAGTGTCATCGAAAGATTGGAGCCGATCGGAGTGCGCAAAGGCGAGTTGATCATCCGCCAGGGTGACGACGCCGGACCGATGTTTGTTATCGAGAAAGGGCGGGCCCGCGCTTTTGC
>DASXIK010000137.1:0-3587 GCA_036498025.1 Chthoniobacterales bacterium | reverse complement strand
GGTCGACCCGCTCCTTATGGGCTTTGAGCCAGGCCTGTCCGGGCTCGTCGGACATGGAGAGAACAGGACCGTAGGCTTGTTCGCCGAATTCACCCACCGGCCAGGCGGAAAGGGCGCTGAGAAAGACAATGGCCAGGGTGGCCACCTGAGCACTCCGGCTGCGCGCGAAAAGGGCAATCACTAAACCGATTAAACTGACAGCCAATCCATAGATGGGCAACGGATTGAGCAGAACGTGAAGGTACTCCGGCTGACGCAAATCTCGCAGTAGTGTTTCCATCACAATTTTTCTTCCGGGCTTTGGCCCATGAGCTGCAGGGCGCGTTTGGCTTCGTCTGGCGGCAAAAATTTCTGCCAGTCATCAGCCGTAAAATGCCACCACTCAGCGGGCAATCCGTAGAAGCCGGCGTCGCGCATGGCCACTTGCAACGTGTAAAGGTGCGCGCGAATCGAAGGGTCAGTGCCAGCGTATTTCCACATGGCTGCGGGTCTGAAATCATCGAAGTCCGTGGGCATGGCGACGGGGCGGTGCCAGGTATCGGTGAGGGTGGCATCGACGGCCAGACCCCAGCTGTGGAGCGAGCCCGCGCCGGCATTCGGGTCGGCCACGAAATCGTTATTACGCGACGCCTTCCAAAGTTCGATTTGCGCGTAGCGCGGTCGGTAGGCGTCCCAAATTTTTAGACAGTAGTTGTAACGGTGCAGGAATTTTTGGGCTATCCGCAGACGCTGAGCCACCTCGGGGCGAACAAGCGGTCGCGTACCGTAGACATAGATTGGATGGCCGGCGATGTTGTGCGGACCGGCGTAGCGCAAATCGATGACAATGGTGGGATCGACCGTTCGAATATCGACCAGGGGCACGTTCTCCTGGGCAAAGGCTGCGCGTGTGCCGCCCGTGGCCAAAAGCAGAAGGATGATCGTGCGCGCGAAGAAATTTCTCATGGTGTCGGGGATGGCTGAACCATTCCGGCTGCCGGGGCATCCGTGCGGGCGATGCGTTGCAAGAGAAGCCGGATGCTGGTTTCGGGAACATTGAAGCGAATTTCGAGATTGTTATCCTGGCGCGAAATTTCCGGAGACTGGGTATAAAGAAGCTGGTCCGAACCCTGTAAGCGCAGCCAGCGTTGCGGTTCATCGTGAATCTGCCGGGCCAATTGGGTAGCCAGTTCGGCGGTGCGTGTTTTCACCAGGACCCGCGCGCGCAGCGGATTTTGCAAGGTCAGGGCGAGCCCGAGCATCTGCGCGGAATCGAGCAGCTCGGCGGAGAAGATGGGATGAAACACGCGAGGCAAATCGGCCGGGTTCCGCGAAATGAGACGCAGAGCGCTTTCCCGATCCAGGGCTTGGAAACGATCGAACAATTGTCCGGAAATCTTGAGATCCGGGTCCATGCCGAGGCGAACCTGAATGAGCTCATCAACCTCCGGTGCGGCCCCGGCCGCGAGGGTGGCTGGTCCGATGCGCGCGATCGCGAGGTCGGGACGCTGCCAAACGGTCAGGCCGTTGAAGATGCGGCGGTCGAAATTCTTGTTCTGGGCGACCGCGCGAATCAACGGAGTCACATTGCTGTGCGCCTCGATCAAAATGAACTCGCGCGGCCGGCTCGGGTTGTCGGTGGCGACCGCCCGGGTGACGCGCCCGGCGTCTTTGGCGATATTCATCACGGGAATGGCGGTGGCACCGCCTAACAAACCGGACCAAACGTTGGCCCAGACGTCCGGCTGATCCTTGCGCCATTTTTTCGGCAAATCATCCCGTTCAAAACGGTCGACATTGATTGCCAGGATGGCATCCGTCTCCTGGGGCAGCCACTCCCGCTGCACGGGTGATTGCAGCACCAGGAAAACAATGATGGGAATCAAAACGAGCACGGAGAAAACCGTGAAATAGAACTTTCGCAGCTCTTGTTTGTCGATCTGGCTGGAGAGGAGGGCCAATTCCGCGGAGTGCTGCTGGTGTCGATTCATGGCCTCGCGATGACGCTGCACCTGGACGAGCAGATCCGGTGAATTGGGCGGCGCGATGCCCTGGGTCGCGAGATGGCGTCCAATATTCAGATAAGCCGGGTTCTTGCGTTCCTCGACCGTTTGATGGTGCAAACGGGCTTCACGAATGGCGTCCTGTTGCGCCCGCATCTGCTCGTTCAAGGCGTGATCGCGCGCCTCGAATTCACGACGCATCTCCTCAATCTTCTTTTCGATGCCGGCCAGCTCGGTCTCGGCCGCGGTCAATTTCTCCCTGGCCGACCGGCTGGCCTCCTCGCTGCCGAGCCGGGCCCGCATTAGCTCGGCCTTTTCCGCGGGGAGGCGGGCACGCCGCGCGCTTAAGGCCGCTGACCTTGCCTCGCGATCAGGTGGCGGCGGCTCCTGTCCCTGGAGATCAGTCAGCTCCTTGAGCAGATCGCGATCAGCGGCATCAACATGCTCAATTCGCTTGTCCACGGCGGCGAGCTCACGCTCGCACACCTCCGACGCGCTCCGGGCGTCATTGCGCTGATGCAGGATGGGCTTTTTTTCCGTTTCGAGTTTTTTGGTGGTTTCCTGTTGCTCGTGGGCATTCGCCTGACGATCCGCTTCAATTTTGCCCACGCTCTCCTCGATTTGGGCAATTCGCAGCGCGACTTCTTTTTGTTCCTGCTCAAGTTTCTTGAGGGCCACGATTTCCTGGCGCAACTCGGGGAAATTGGCGGCCTGGCTGGTGCCCTCGCGTCCGAGGTTGATTTCGCTTTTCTGCAACAGCCGCCTCTCATGACGCAGAGCCATGCGGGTCCGCTGCCGGCGCACCTTCAAGCCCATTTCCCGAAGGCCTGTGCGTATGAAGCTCACAAGATGAACAAGGGCTGCGCCTATTCCCGAGCCTCGCCTAATTTTGCGAGAACACTGAAGTCTTCCAGCGTCGTCGTATCCCCCGTGACATTTTGACCGCTGGCGATTTCCTTGAGCAGGCGGCGCATGATTTTTCCGCTGCGCGTTTTCGGGAGAGCCTCGGCGAAGCGGATTTCGTCGGGTTTGGCGATGGCGCCAATGTGGGAGGCCACATGTTCGCGCAGCTGCGCTTTGAGAACATCGGTTGGTTGGACGTTGCTCTTGAGCGTGACGAACGCCCAGACGCCTTGTCCTTTGATTTCGTCGGGCCGTCCCACGACGGCGGCTTCGGCGACGCTGGCGTGGCTGACCAGCGCGCTTTCAATCTCCGACGTGCCCAGGCGATGGCCCGCGACGTTGAGAACGTCGTCGATGCGGCCGACAATCCAGAAATAACCGTCCTTGTCGCGGCGGGCACCGTCGCCGGTAAAATAATTACCTTTGTACTCGCTCCAGTATTGCTTTTCATAGCGATCCTTGTCTCCGTAGATGCTGCGCAACATCGACGGCCACGGGAGGCGGATAATCAGTTTCCCGCCCACATTCGGGGCCACTTCCTGGCCGCGTTCATCGACCACTGCGGCATCCACGCCGAAGAACGGAAGCGTGGCGCTGCCCGGTTTTGTTGGAGTGGCGCCGGGCAGGGGAGTAATCATGATCGCGCCGGTCTCCGTCTGCCACCAGGTGTCGACGATGGGACAGCGTCCGCCGCCGATGTTT
>DASXIK010000136.1:0-4736 GCA_036498025.1 Chthoniobacterales bacterium | reverse complement strand
AATTGCGTTTCAACCGGCGCCCCACTGCCTCCAGCTTGCTGATCTTGAAGGAGGGCAGAATCAGATCCTCGCACACCAGTTTCTTCCATTCGCCCTGCAGCATTTCCTGGTTCTCCATCACCATGGGGACAAGAAAGTGCGCCTCGAGCATGCGCACGCGGGCGCGGAAGGCATCATAAAAGCGGTAACGCCGCGCCTCGATCCAGAGCATCACCCAGACGATCGCGAGATTGAAAAAGAAAATGATGTGCGGCACATCGCGGTTGGCGAAGGCGATGGTGATAATGGCCGTGCTGCTGGTAATGGCCCAATTGGTGGTGATATCCAGCCGTTGCCGCCAGACCATGATCCGGGAAATCTCGCCCCGGTAGAAGTGCGACATGGCATTGACGTAGCCCGGGTCGTAAATGCTGCGCTGCAGTGAGACCGTTGCTTCGTTGCTTGTCCCCGGCGCGATGTTTTCTGTTGCCACGATTGCTGGATTAACTGGATAACTGGTTTGGCGGCGGAATCCAATAATTCCTTATCTATGGCGCTCGTGCTTGTCGATTTGCTTAAAGAGGCCCATGTCGACCTTGATTTGCGGACCCGTTCTCTGGAGGCCGGCCTGCGCAAGCTCGTGCGCTTGCTCGAGTCGGACGAACAAATCCGCGAGCCGGAGAACTTTCTCAAACAAGTGCTGGAGCGAGAGCGGCTCAATCCCTCCGTCGCCGAGCACGGCGTGGCCTTTCCACACGCCCGCACGGACCTGGTGGATAAAATCGTGCTCGCCATCGGTCGCAGTCGTTCTGGCGTTTCCTTCGGGCCCGAGGCGGGACGTGCCCGGCTGATTTTCCTGATCGGCGTGCCCCAGCGGCTCATCAGTGATTACCTGGTCTGCGTAGGCGCGCTGGCCCGTCTCTTGAAAGATGCCGAGGTCCGCCAGCGCTTGCTCTACGCCAACAACCCGAAAGAGTTTCTCGATATCCTGCGCGCGCCTGACGAAACCCGCTTCGATTAGGCTACTCGGGCTTCTTCAGCAGCTGGTTGCGCGCGCGATCCAGCTGCCGCCGCTCCGACTCAGTCAGGCTGCCCATCCCCGATTTCGAGATCTTATCCAGAATCGGGTCAATCGAACTGTAAACATCGTCCGTCTCGGCCACCCGCCGCGCCGCCGATTTTTGCACGACATACAACTTCGGCTTTGGACGGAAAGAGTCTCGCAGATTCGTCACCCAGGTGAGCTCGGGCCCGGCGCCGCGCAGTTCGAGGAAAATAAAAGCCGTGGCCATGCTCGTCCAGACGACCACCAAACTTGACCAATCGTGATAGGCCAGCAGTTGAAAAGTGTAAACACCCGCCAGCACGAGCACGACCCATTTGGCCATGATACGCAGAAACATTTCCAGCCGCGGATAGATGGTGGCGAAGGCCACGAAAATTCCAAAGTGCAGAGCGGGGGAGCCGGACAGACCGGAGCGATGCGAAAATCCCCAGAGGGTCAGCAAAATGGTCGGCGCCAGCAGGAGAGCCAGGTAGAGCCAGATGTAGGCGTTTCTCCCGATGAACCGCTCCACTTCACGCCCGAAAACAAAAAGCATGTACATCTCGATGGCGAACCAAAGGAGAGCCGAGGGGGCATGGACAAACCCATAGGTGGCCAGGCGCCAAACCTGCCAGCGGAGCAAAACTTCCGAGCTGTCGAATTGCAGCGACTCCAGGGCCGCGCCGGCTCCAAAGGCCACCAGCAGCGCCGTGAGAATGGCGCAAGCGACGTGCACCCCGACCAGGAGGGTCGTGACGTCGACGGGATAGCGTCCCATCCAGGCGACGGGCCGGTAATCATCGGAGGTGGTGACTCCGAACATGCGGCAATAAACAGCCGCCAGTCTGAACACGCAAGCCCGCTTCCGGGGCGCCGTGAAAATTCTCTTGGAGAAGCGCCTGAGTCAGCCAAAATGGTGCATCGTTCGAATTTTCGCCCTCCGAGGCGACATTTCCTTTCATGAAAAATATCGCACCCGCCATCTTTCCTCCCGCCGGCCTGGGGGACCGCCCGCCGGAGAATCAGGCGGTGCGGGATTGGGTGCAGGAAATTGCTAGCCTAACGAGTCCGGAAAACATCTTCTGGTGCGATGGCTCCGAGGCAGAGCATGCCTGGCTCCTGGAGGAAGGCTGCCGCCAAAACGTCATTTTCAAATTGAACGGGCAAAAGGTGCCGCGCTCTTATTTGCATCGTTCCAATCCGAACGACGTCGCCCGGGTCGAGCAGTTCACCTTCATCTGCACGCCCACGAAGCGAGAGGCCGGCCCGACGAACAATTGGTCCGAGCCGGGCGAGACCTACGCCAAACTCAAAAGCCTGCTCAAAGAAGCCATGCGCGGGCGCACTCTCTTTGTCGTTCCCTACACCATGGGCCCGGCGGATTCGCCTCTGACCAAGATCGGGTTTGAGATCACCGACTCGATCTACGTCGTCCTGAGCATGCGCATCATGACGCGCATGGGCCAGGCGGCGGTCCAGCGCCTCGGAACCGATCCCGCAGCCGAATGGAATCGCGGCGTGCACTCATTATTAGATGTGGATCCGGCCCGCCGCTTCATCTGCCATTTTCCCCAGGATAACACCATCATGTCCGTCGGCTCCGGCTATGGCGGGAATGTTTTGCTCAGCAAAAAGTGCCTCGCCCTGAGAATCGGCTCCTATTTAGCGAAACAACAGGGCTGGATGGCTGAGCACATGTTGATCCTGGGCGTGGAATCGCCCGCCGGGCGTAAACATTATGTGGCCGCGGCCTTTCCCAGCGCCTGCGGCAAAACCAATTTCGCCATGCTCATTCCGCCCAAACATTTCGCGGGCTGGAAAGTGACCACGGTCGGCGATGACATCGCCTGGATGCAGATCCGCGATGGCCGCCTTTACGCGGTCAACCCGGAGAACGGTTACTTCGGCGTCGTTCCCGGCACGAGCTATAAGTCCAACGCCAACGCCATGAAGTCGATTGAGCACGACACGCTCTATACCAACGTGGCCATGACCGACGACGGCGATGTCTGGTGGGAGGGGAAGGATGGTCCGCCGCCAGCCCGCGCCATCGATTGGCACGGTCAGGATTGGACGCCCGCGTGCAAGGAAAAGGCAGCGCATCCGAACAGCCGCTTCGCCACGCCCATGCACAATAATCCCGCGCTCGATCCCGACGTGGAGAAAGGCGAAGGCGTGCCCATTAGCGCGATCATCTTTGGAGGACGCCGCAGCGATACCATGCCGCTGGTCTTCGAGGCCTTCGACTGGGAGCACGGCGTTTACATCGGATCCACCATGGCCTCGGAAACAACCGCCGCCGCCACCGGCGCGGTCGGCAAGGTGCGGCGCGATCCCATGGCCATGCTGCCATTCTGCGGCTACAACATTGGTGACTATTTCCGGCACTGGATCGCGACGGGCAAACGCCTGACGCATCCGCCGCTCATTTTTCATGTGAATTGGTTTCGCAAGGATGCCGATGGAAAATTTCTGTGGCCCGGCTTCGGCGATAACATGCGGGTGTTGCAGTGGATCATCGGCCGTTGCGAGGGCAGCGGCGGCGCCGCCAAAACATCGATCGGCTGGTTGCCCCGGCCGGAAGATCTCGATCTCGCGGAGTTGGATGTTGCACCCGAGGCCATGAAGGTGCTGCTCGGCGTCGATCGCGGCCAATGGGAAAAGGAGCTGGCCGCGCACGCGGAGTTTTTCGATTCCCTCGGCGGCGTGGTGCCGCCGGAACTGCTGGAACAGCGCGCCAAACTGCTCAAACGCTTCCAGGCCGAGTAGGTCGCGGCACTGAGGCCCCTCCCACATTTCGTGGCTGAGGCCTGCTCTTTAATGTGGGAGGGGCCTTAGCGCCGCGACAATTATGGGAATTAATGCCTCGAAATTTGCGAATGAACCCCGCAGCGCGGATACTCTCCAGTGGGTTCAAAGGTTGCCGAAAAAGAATGCGTCACTGCGTCCGCCGCCGCCGAGTGCATTGAAGTTCGCGGAGCCCGCCAGAACAATCTCAATGGCATCGATGTCGATTTGCCTCTCGGCCAGTTGACCGTCATCACCGGCCCCAGTGGCAGCGGTAAGTCCAGTCTCGCCTTCGACACCATCTATGCCGAGGGCCAGCGGCGTTACGTGGAAACGTTCAGCCCCTACATGCGGCAATTCCTCGATCGCATGGACAAGCCGCGCGTCGATGAGATCCGCGGGATCCCTCCCGCCATCGCCATCGAGCAGGCCAACCCGGTGAAGAGTTCCCGCTCCACCGTCGGCACCATGACCGAGATCAACGACTACCTGAAGTTGCTCTGGCCGCGTGTGGCCCGCGCGTTCTGCCCCGGTTGCGGCCGCGAAATCAAACCGGAAAGCGCCCAATCCATCGCGCAGGAAATCCTGCGGGAATGCCGCGGGCGGAATGTTCTTCTCACCTTTTGGGTGGCTGTTCCTGCCAAGACTGAGCCGCGTGCCTTCTTCGATTTTTTGCAGCAACAAGGTTACCTGCGGGTCTGGATCGATCAGAGAGTTGTGCGCGTCGATACGAACGAAAAAATCAAACGGTTAGGCGCGAGAGTGCAGGTGATCCAGGATCGAATTCTCATCAGCGAGGAGAACCGCCCGCGACTGACGGAAGCGATCGAGACCGCGCTGCGTTTTGGGAAAGGAAAGTTCGAGGTCGTTGCCTTTTCGGAAGAGGAAAACGCCCAACGCTCAACGCCCAACGCTCAACGTCCAA
>DASXIK010000135.1:0-6093 GCA_036498025.1 Chthoniobacterales bacterium | reverse complement strand
CAGAGTCACAAAGCCGACCAAAAGATTATCGGAACGAAATCCCGTCTCCTGTTTGCTTAGCCTAACGAAACTGGCAATGAGCAAGGAGGCGCCTGCCAGCAATGTCACGGAGAGTGCCACCTGCGCGCCCACCAGGCTCCTGCGGAAGCGGTATTGCCGCACACTACCGCTGGCGCCGCGGCCGCCTTCTTTCAATCCGTCCACCAAATCGGCCCGCGAGCTTTGCCACGCCGGATAAAATCCCATGAGGAGCCCGGTCAGGATCGACAGCAAAATGGCAAAGCCGAGCAGGGAAAAGGAAAGACCCGGACCAGCGTAATCGGGCTCGAGGGGAAGAAAGTTTGCCGTGATCCTGGGAATGAGGGGAACAAGTTGCCAAGCCAGGAGCGCTCCCATGGCGCCCGCGAACAAACTGACGAGCAGGCTTTCGCAAACAAAAAGTCGCAGCACCCCCGCGCGCGATGCGCCCAGCGCCATGCGCAACGCGATCTCACGGCGGCGTCCGCTGAAACGGACGAGCAACAGATTGGCCACGTTACTGCAGGCGATGAGCAGAACAAAACAGACGGCTGCAAGCAGCGTGGCAAACGCCGGCCGCAGGTTGCCGTTCACATCTTCCGGCAAAGCCTTGATCGTCGTAAAAGCGTGGCTGTCGATCTTGTCCGGGTATTGTGTTTCGTAGGAATGATCGAGCGAAGGCAGGCCGGCCTGCGCCTGGCTCAGAGTCATGCCCGGTTGCAACCGGCCAATGACCCGGAGAAAGCCCGTTCCGCGCATGATCCGTTCGTGGGAGAATCCCGGAAGGGCGAACGGCTTGGTTGCCCAGATTTCCGCCACTGGATTCGTCCCAAACCAGGCGGCCGGCTGGTTAGGGACCACGCCCACGATGGTGTGAGCCACGCCATCGAGCGCCAGGCTGCGCCCAATCACCCGCGGATCGCTCCCCAGCCTTTTTCGCCAGAAATTCTCCGTGACGAGGGCAACATCCGCCCCTTCTTCTTCGTTAGGCGAAAAGTTACGGCCGCGCAAGGGCTTGACTCCGAGAACATCGAAATAATTCGACGTCACCCGGCCGCCGTTGACCTGAAAGGGATCGCCCACGCCGGTCAAAACGAATCCGGTGAAATTCTCCGCGGCAAAGCCGGAGAAGATCGTCTGGCCATCGCGATAATGCATGAACCGTGGGGCCGAGATCGCGATCTCTTTGAGATTGGCTTCCTCGCGATTAGCGAACAGGTGCACGATCCGCTCCGGCTCCTTGAAAGGCAGCCCATGCAGAAAAAGGTCGTCGACCAAACTGAAGATTGCGGTACTCAGTCCAATCCCCAGGGCCAGAGTGAAGATAGCCACCAGAGTGAATCCCGGAGATTTCCACAGCTGACGCAAAGCAAAATTCAAGTCAGTCATCATAGGCATTGGCCGGATCGCCCGGACAGCGGTCCCTCTCTACTCTGTGAAACGTCGCCGGACCGGTACATTTGTCTAAGAAAAACGGATGCCAAGAGTAAATCCGGGGAGCACAGAGCCTGCCCTGAGCGAAGCCGGAAGAAGCGGGTGGCTGAATCGCCCTTCACGTGGGAAAGATGTAGCTTCCATGGCCGCGCCCGCTCGCCCCGTCATCATTCTCGCCTTTGCCGCCGTTTACCTCATCTGGGGCTCGACTTTTCTCGCAATCTTCTACGCCATCCAGACCATTCCGCCTTTCCTGATGGCGGGGAGTAGATTCGTTTGCGCCGGTATGATCATGTATGTCATCGGTCTGCTGCGAGGCGACAAGCATCCTCCGCCGAATACTTGGATGGGAGCGTTTATCGTCGGAGGCTGTCTGCTTTTGTGCGGCAATGGGGCGGTCACGATCTCGGAACAATGGGTGCCGACCGGGCTGGCGGCGCTGCTCGTGGCGACGGAACCAATCGATGTCGCTTTGTTGAGCTGGCTCACAGGAATTGGACCGCGGCCCAGCGGTTTTGTTTGGCTCGGACTGGTCACCGGTTTCTGCGGCGTGGGCGTGCTCGTTAGTCCCGCCTTCACTTCTTCCGGAGGTGCGTCGTCTCACGTCGGGTTCGGAATCGCCATCCTGTTAGTCGGTTCCTTTCTGTGGGCCGCCGGTTCCTTGTATGCCCTCAAGGTCAAGCATCCGGCTTCCTTCATCATGTCGGCGGGCCAACAAATGCTCTGCGGTGGCCTTCTGCTTCTCCTGGCGGGATTCGCCTTCGGGCAATATCATCAGTTCGACCTGCATCGGATCACCTGGCTCTCGCTTGCTGGCTGGATTTATCTTGTCCTGATCGGTGCGCTGCTGGGCTACACCGCCTACTTTTATCTGCTGCGCCACTGCGCTCCGGCCAATGTGGCAACCTACGCCTACGTGAATCCGGTGGTGGCCATCATCTTGGGAACATGTTTCGCGGGTGAGCGGCTCTCCCCTTCAACCCTCATCGGTGCCGGCTTGATTATTGCGTCCGTCATTGTTGTCATTACGGCCCAGCAAACGAAAACAAAGATGCCGGAGATACTGGCGGTGATACCGGAACCGGCGGAGCATACATAAATGAGCAAGACTCCCGAAACTGGCGGCCAGCGCAGTCGGAGCGAGGCCCTCGACGTCGTCAAGCAGAACTGGCGGGCCGAAGTCGAGACCGCGCAGGTCTATCGCGACCTAGCTGAGCGTGAAAAAGACGAGAAACGCAAAGGTATTCTTGTGCGCATGGCCGAAGCGGAAGAACGACACGCGGCCCGCTGGGAGCAGAAGCTGCGCGACATGGGTGAGCCCGTGCCGCAGTTGCCGGACAATCCCTGGACGCGGTTCAAGCGGCGCTTCACCCGCGCACTTGGCACCGACATCGCCATCCGGCGCATGGAAGCGGCCGAAGAAAAACACGAGCGCGAGTTCAGCGAGCAGCGCGATCGCGCCCTGGCTAACGAGCAGGATGTGCAGGAATTTTTGCGGACCAGCGCGCTCGAGGAAAAAGCGCACGCCCGCGCCTTGAATGCGATGACGACGCCGCCCACGGCCAAGAGCGTGCTCGACACCATTCTCAAGCGCGAGCGCTGGCATGGTCGCGGCGGCAGCTGGGTGGCCGATGCCATTTATGGTGTGAACGACGGGCTGGGCGCGGTGTTCGGAATCGTCTCGGGCGTCGCCGGCGCCACCAACAATCAGCAGCATGTCGTTCTCATCTCCGGACTGGCCGGCATGCTCGCTTCCTCCCTTTCCATGGGCGCGGGCGCCTACCTCGCCGTGAAAAGTGAGCGCGAAGTTTACGATGCGGAGATCGCCCGCGAGAAAGCCGAAGTGGACGAAAATCCCGAGGAAGAAATTGAAGAGATGTCGCTCTTCTATCAGCTGCAGGGTTTCAGTGTGGAGGAATCCCAGAAAATGGCGGAGCGGCTGGCGGAAGACCCGGAGCAAATGGTCCACGCCATGGCGCAGAGCGAGCTCGGTTTATCCGTCCAGCATTTCGGGAGTCCCTGGACCTCCTGCTTTTCGGCGGCGCTTTCCACCGCGGTGGGCGCGTTCATTCCCATCATCCCGTTTTTCTTCATGACCGGTTTAAACGCGGTCATCGCCGCTTTCGCCATCAGCATCGTGGCGCATTTCGCAGTCGGCGCGATCAAATCGTTGATCACGATCCGCTCTTGGTGGGCCTCCGGCCTGGAAATGACCTTCGTTGGCGTGATCGAGGCCGTCGTGACCTACGGACTCGGCCTGGCCTTCGGCGCGATGAGTTAGAGATGATACCATCCGTGTCGGGTAGCGCACTCGTCTCGAGTGCTGGCGAAGACGTCTCGTCTTCGCGAACTTGGATTTAAAGATTGTTACGGCGAGACGCCGCAACCAGCACTCGGGACGAGTGCGCTAGCCGGACAATTTGAACGGCCAGGTGGAACGCGATCTCCCCTGGCGTGCCGTAGCCTTGGCGAAAGCGGCGAGCGCGTTGCTATAATGGACGGCTACGCCGTCCGTCATTTTTCAGCCGGCAAGCGGAGCGCTCACCCTACAACGTCGAACCACACGAAGGATAATCCCGCGTTGTAGGGCGGGCGCTCCGCGCGCCATTCTCAGGCAGCACGAACTGCCGGCGAAGCATCAAGCGCCACAGCACAGCTCTAATTGTCTCTGTGGCCCGATAACGTGCGCAAGAGCAATTGGGACTGAGGATCATCGGGATTGAGCGCGCACGCGGTCGCGCATTCGCGCAGCGCGTCGGTCGTGCGGCCACGCATCGCCAGGAGTACAGCATAGTTGTAGTGCGCGTCGGCGAACTCGGGCGCGGCCTTGATCGCCTGCAAATACTCGCGCTCGGCCCCATCAAGATCGTTTTGGCTGACCAACTGACCGGCGAGATTTAGGCGAGCCTGCGGCATGGAAGGCTCCAGCGAAATGGCCTCGCGAAATTGAGCCACCGCTTCCTCATTTCGCTGCAACCCTTCCATGGCCAGCCCGAGATTGTTATGGGCGGGCGCATAATTCGGACGGAGCAAGAGCGCCAATCGAGCGTGCTCGGCCGCACCGGCGAAATCGCCGCGCGCCAGCAGCGGATCCGAAAGATTGTTGTGCGCGATCCAGGCTTCGGGATTTCGCCTGAGCGTTTCATTCCACAATGTTTCGCTGTCTTTGTAGATCAGTTCCTGCCGCCATGCCGCTTCCATTAACACTAGGAGCACGGTCGCGAATAAAGTAGCGCGAGCCGGGCATACCCAACGGCTGCATGCCAGGGTCGCCGCCGCTGCAATCAACGCAATCGGGCCAATGCTGGCCAGGTATTGGAAGTGATCGGCCACAAAGGAAAACTGCATGGGATAGACGTTCACAAAGCCCAGGGCGGGAACGAGCGTGCCCACAAAAAAAAGGAATGCCACCAACGGGCCTTTGCCCACTCGCTCCCGACAAAGCCACAGCAAAATAACAGCGACGAGTGCGGCGACCGGAAACAAGAATTGCCACCATTCGCTAGCGTCGATGCGCCAGCGTGGATAGATGAACATCAGATTCGCCGGCGCAAGAATGGAAAACAGATAAAACCACACCGCCCGGCCTGCGATCAGTGTTCGGTCAAGAATCGAGAAGGCCCATTCGGGTCCTTGCGCGCCGACGTGCTGCCGTTCCATCGCTGCCGTGACCATCGCTGCCGGCAAGGCCAGGAGAAACATTGGAAGGAGCGGTGCGAAATCGCGCCAGCGGAAGTCCTGATTTTTCCACCACAGAATTAGCACGATCGCGGCCGGCAACGTGCAGGTCACTGTCTTGCTTGATAGGGCGGCGACAAAAAGGATCAGACTCAAGACATAAAATCTCCACCGGCCCGATTGATCATCGCTGCTCGAAAACCGCCAATATGCCAGAAACGCGCCAAGGTAGAACAATCCTGAGAGAACATTCTTCCGCTCGGTGATCCATGCGACGGATTCAACATGCACCGGATGAACCGCAAAGAGCATCGCGGCCAGCCAGGCTCCCGGAATTTTCAACCGCCGCAACGTCAGCCAAAGCAACAAAGCGTTAGCGGCGTGCAGGAGAATGTTGGTCACGTGATAACCGGCAGGCTGCGCCACGCCCCACATCTGGCGCTCGACCCAAAACGTTGTGAATACCAGCGGGTAGTATTGCGGTGTCGCGCCCGGCTCAAACCAGATTCGTTTCAATCCCGCGCCGTCACGCAGGGTGACGTTTTGCGTTACGTACATGTCATCATCCCAAATGAATCCGCCGCGCATTGCCGGGATGTAGGCAATCAAGACCGCCGCAAAAATTATCAGGGCAGGCACAAATGCCCTGAAAGAATGGGAAGAAGAAGCAGGAGCCTTCGCCACTCACGAAGGAAAACGGAGTCCTGTTGCAATTGCACCTACAATCTAATGCAAGACTCGCTACCCTAAGGCGGCGGGGTGCGTGTGACCTGGAACGCAGTCGGCAGCAAGAGCTACATCGTGCAGGCGAGCACGCCACCGGTCGACAGCAGGTCCATCGGGAACTTCAGCGATTTCAGCGAGATTATCACCGTGCCGGGCAACATGGAATCACACGAGCGGTAATCCCGCGTTGTAGGGCGGGCGCGTCGCTAGCCATTCTTTCAGGTAGGGGCGGTTCCA
>DASXIK010000134.1:0-10647 GCA_036498025.1 Chthoniobacterales bacterium | reverse complement strand
TCCCCTCCCCCGTGAAGAATCCGGAGAAGGTCAACATGACGATCTTCCGCGAAAACACCGAAGACATTTATGCGGGCATCGAGTGGGCGGCGGGTACGCCGGACTCGCAGAAGATCCTCGACTTCCTGGAAAAGGAGTTTCCCAAGCAGTTTTCGAAAATCCGGTTTGGCACCAGGGACAAGGCCGCTGCATTCTGGAAAATGGTCGGCGCGCCCGAAAAAGACGACATCATGGTCGGCGTCGGCATCAAACCGGTCAGCCGCTCCGGGAGCATACGCCTGATCCACAGCGCGATTTCCTACGCGATTCAGAACAGCCGGAAAAGTGTCACCCTCGTGCACAAGGGGAACATCATGAAGTTCACCGAAGGAGCCTTTCGCGATTGGGGTTACGAGATCGCCAAGAGTTATTTCGGCGCGGAAGAAATCGATGGCGGACCGTGGTGCAAAATTCCCATGGGCAAGCCAGGCGGCGGAATTGTCATTAAAGATGCCATCGCCGACATCACGCTGCAGCAGGTGCTGACGCGACCGGAGGATTTCGACGTCATCGCGACCTTGAACCTGAACGGCGATTACCTGAGCGACGCGCTGGCCGCGCAGGTGGGCGGCATTGGCATCGCCCCCGGGGGCAATATTAATTACATCACCGGTCACGCGGTCTTTGAAGCGACCCACGGGACCGCGCCGAAGTACGCCAATCAGGACAAGGTCAATCCCGGGTCGGTCATTCTCTCCGGCGAGATGATGTTCCGCTACATGGGCTGGACGGAGGTGGCTGATCTGATCCTGAAAGGATTAAACGGAGCGATCGCGAGCAAACGGGTCACCTATGATTTCGCGCGTTTGATGGAGGGAGCGACGGAGATCAAGTGCAGCGCCTTCGGCGATAATGTGATCGAGCACATGTGAGCTGCGCAATGACGAATTCCGAATGTCGAATGTCGAAACAATACCGATGAGAAAATGACTAACACGCGCGTTTTCCGCTGTGCGCCGTTCGCGTCTCGTCATTCGTCATTCGTCATTCGTCATTCGCTTTCGCCATTCATCGTTGGCTTTCTTGTTTTCGCTGCCGGGATCAATCTCGCCTTCGCCGCAACACGCCCGATCACCGAAAAGGATCTCTTCGATTTTGCCTGGATCGGGGATTTTCAAGTTTCGCCAGATGGATCGCGCGTCGCGTTTGCCCGGGTAACGGTCAACGAAAAGAGAAATGGCTATGATACAGCTCTCTGGAGCGTGCCCACCGCCGGAAACGAGCCGCCACATCAGTTGACCAACGGCAAGCACGACGGCAGTCCGCGCTGGTCGCCGGACGGCAAGTATCTGCTTTTCGTAAGGGCGGCGGAGAAAGAAGGAAAGCCAGAGGACCCCCAGTTATGGATGCTGCCGATGAACGGCGGCGACTCGTTCGGCTTCACCAATCTCCCCAAGGGCGCGGGCAATCCAGGATGGTCACCGGACGGCAGGAGCATCGCGTTCACGAGTTCAACGAATGCCGATGACCTGGCCAAACAGGAGAAGGAGAAGGAGAAGAAAAAGAAGAACGAAGACGAGCCGAAGAAAGAAGCGCAGAAACCAACCGGTGGGGCGGCCAACCATGCCAAAAAATCCCCCAGCCCATCGCCCGCCGCCGCCAAGACCGATGCCGACCCAGCCGCAAAAAAGAGTGAGGACGAATCGGAGCACGAGAGCGATGTGCGGGTGATCACCCGCGCGGTTTACCGGGAGGACAACGACGGCTATGCCGATCCCAAGCATCCGCAACACATCTGGGTAGTGCCAGCCCCGCGAAATGCCGACGATAAAGTTGAGCCGAAGCAGCTGACCTCGGGCCAGTTCGATGAGGGAAGCATCGTGTGGGCAAAGGATGGCAGCCGGCTTTACTTCACCTCGCTGCGTGTCGAGGAGCCTTATTACGAGTTGCCCAAGGCGGAGCTCTACTCCGTCCCCGCGAACGGGGGCGAGCCAAGCCTGATCAACAGGTTCGACATGGATATCGGGAATCTCGCGATCAGCCCCGATGGCAAACAGTTTGCCTTCACCGGCAGCACGACCCAGCCGGTCAATTCCTACACCCAACCGGATCTATGGGTGGTCGATGCGGCACCGAACAGCCAACCTCGAAATCTCACAGCCAAGTTTGATTATGATCTCGGGATGGGAGTTTTCGGGGACAACGCTGCCCCGCGCGGTGGCGGCGGAAATCCTCCCATCTGGTCAGCGGACGGCCGCAGCATTTTGGAGATCTACGGAAAGGAAGGACGCACGGTCCTGGCGTCCTTCGACCTAACCAAAGAGACGGTCACCGATCTCACCAGCGGTAATCAGGCCGTCCTTCGTTACCGGGCAACACCGGATGGCGCCAAGGTGCTTTACACGGTCTCGACGGCCACGCGGATTAACGACCTCTTCGTGCTCGACCAGGGAAGTGCGGGCGCGCAGCCCGTGCAGTTGACCAGGACTAACGACGAGCTCTTTTCCAAACTGAACCTGACGGAGCCGGAAGAGATTTCCTATCAAAGTTTCGATGGCAGGAAGATTCAGGCATGGGTGCAGAAGCCTCCGAACTTCGACGCGAGCCGAAAGTATCCATTGATTCTTAATATTCACGGCGGCCCTCATGCCGCCTATGGCTACATCTTCGAGCACGAATTCCAGTGGATGGCCGCGAAAGGTTATGTCGTGCTCTATCCGAACCCGCGCGGAAGCACCACCTATGGCCAGGAGTTCGGCAATATCATTCAGTACCATTACCCGGGCGACGATTACAAAGATCTCATGGCCGGAGTCGATGAGCTGATTAAACGAGGTTACATCGACCAGCAAAAAATGGGCGTTACCGGCGGAAGCGGCGGCGGGCTTTTGACAAACTGGATCGTAGGCCATACCGACCGCTTTGCCGCAGCCGTCTCGCAGCGCGACATCGCGAGCATGGCGGACTGGTGGTACACCGCGGATTTTACTCTTTTCCAACCGAACTGGTTCAAGGCGCCGCCCTTTGAGGATGAGCAGGATTTCAAGGCGCGGTCTCCGATGACCTATATTAAGAACGTGAAGACCCCGATGATGTTTATTGTCGGGGAAGCCGACTTCCGTGCGCCGGCCGCCGCTGGGGGAGAGCAAATGTTCAGAGCATTGAAATTCCGCAGGATTCCGGCAGTCATGGTTCGCTTTCCGGACGAATCCCATGAACTCTCGCGTTCAGGGCAGCCATGGCACCGGGTGGAGCGGTTGCAGCATATCGTTGCATGGTTTGATCGCTGGTTGATGGGAATGTCCAAACCGGAATACGAGATTTCGGCCAAGGCGCCTGCCCCGGGACGCGAGAACCCGGCGGGGAAACCGCCATCGCGACTGAACTAGCTGGCGTCTCCGATCGCTCGCTGGGAGGCCCAAGCTCAGGCGTTAGGCGAATCCGGCACATTTCCCCGGCCTGAGGCGGGTTTGCAATTCGCCATCCCAAATCGACAATAGAGCATCGGAATGTCTCGCCATCTGGAACAGGTACTGGCCCATGCGGAAAACGAGCTGACCGCGACGGGGGCCAAACGCCCGACGGAGATACTTCCGGTCTACAAGAAATTTCTTAAGATCGAAGAGCACCGCCTCCGGCTAAAGCATCAGGCTGGCGGCGGCGGCCGCGAGATCTGCACGCTCCGGGTAGAGTTGGTCGACATTCTCCTGCGCCATGTTTTCGCCGCGGCCGTGTCGGCGGCGGGCAGCCGGGAGGGTGCCGCGGAACAGCCCCTCGCCCTGATCGCCCTGGGCGGTTACGGCCGCGGCGAACTCAATCCCGCCAGTGACGTGGACGTCATGCTGCTGCACGGCCCCAATCGCGGAAAGATTTCGCCCTACATCGAAAAGATCGTTGAGGAAATTCTTTATTCGCTTTGGGACGTGGGCTTCAAGGTGGGCCACTCGACACGCTCGATCAAAGATGCCATCGCGCAGGCGAACGGGGACATGCTCACGAAAACGGCCATGCTGGAATCCCGCTACCTGACCGGGAACGAAGAACTGGCTCGCGTTTTCCGCGAACAATTCCTGGCCAAATGCGTGGCCGGTCACGAAAGAGAGTATTTCGAGTCGCGCGTGGAAGATCAGAAAACGCGGCATGCCAAGTTTGGCGACAGTGTCTACATGCAGGAGCCGAATTTAAAAAATGGCTGCGGTGGTCTGCGCGATTACCAAAATCTTCTCTGGATGACCTATTTCAAGGAGGGATCCCTGACCACGACACATCTGGTCGGCAAAGATTGGCTGAGTGAAACCGATCGCCGAGGAATCGAGACGGCCTACGATTTCCTGCTGCGTTTGCGCACCGATCTGCACTACGCCACGGGCCGGGCCACGGACGTTCTGCATTTAAACATGCAGGAAAACATGGCCAGGCGCCTGCATTATGCGGCGCAGAACGGGCAGCTGCCCAGCGAGGTTTTGATGCGCGGTTACTACGAGCACGCGCGCGACATCTTCCGCGTGACCGAGCGCATTACGGAGCAATTTGCCTCCGGTTATGCGACCGACCGGACGCGGTCGCTCTTTAGTTTCCTGCCTTTGCGGCGCAGCAAGGAAACGCCCTTGGAATCATTCTCCGTGGTCACCAAGCGTTTGCGCCTGGATCCAAGCCGCCGTGATTTGTTCAAGCAGGACCCGACACAAATGATGCGGGTTTTTCAACTGGCGCAGGAGCATCAGCTCGATCTCAGCCCGGAACTGGAGGACCTGCTGCATCGGCGACTGGGGCTGGTCACGCGCACCTATCAGTATGCCAAGGTGCCGCGAGAGATGTTTGTCGCCATGCTCTCGCGAAAGGGCGAAGTCGGGCGGGTTTTGCGAATGATGCACGGGGTGGATTTTCTCGGGCGCTATCTGCCGGAGTTTGGCCAGCTGACCTGCCTGGTGCAGCACGAGTTTTTTCATCGCTACACGGCAGACGAGCACACGCTGGTCTGCATCGACAAGCTGGATGCTCTTTCCCGGACGACCGAGCCCAAACTGACCGGATATCGCCGGTTATTTGAGGAACTGGAGGACCCCTTTGTTCTTTACCTCTCGCTTCTCCTGCATGACACCGGCAAAGCCGTGCGCGCACGCCCGCACTCGGAAGCGAGCGCCGTTTTCGCCCAGCGGGTGGCCTCCCGATTGCAGTTGTCTTCCGAGCAGCGGAAATCGCTCATTCTCCTGGTGGACCACCACATCACGCTCTCCCTGATTGCGCAGCAGCGGAACCTGGACGACCCGGCAACGATCGTGGAGCTGGCCAACTTCGTAAAGAACCAGCGGAACCTGAACGCGCTCATGCTCCTGACGTTGGCTGATGGCCAGGGCACGGGAGCGAGCGCCTGGTCGGATTGGAAGGAAACGCTGGTGTGGGAGCTTTATCATGCCACCACCAAATATCTGGCCGACCAGGAGTCGTATTACAATCAGCTAACGATCGAGCGGACCGCCCTGCAAGCCACCGTCAGCCAAACGCTGCCCGCCGATTTCGCCGAAGAAATCGAAGCGCACTTCGATTATCTTCCGGACACCTACTTTCGCGGGTCCGACGTGCAGGAAATTGTCGGGCACATCAAGTTGTTCCGAACCTTTCTCGAAACGGCCACGGAAAGTGAGAACCCGCTGGCGCCCGCGATCAGTTGGGCGCCGTTCCCCGAGCAGGGCCACAGCATTGTCGCCTTTCATACATGGGATCGGGAACAACTGCTGGCCAAGATCGCCGGATCTTTTTCAGTGGTGCCGCTCAATATTCTGAGCGTAGACACCTTTGCCCGGGGAGACCACACGGTTCTCAACGTCTTCCACGTATGCGACACCAAAGGCAAGGCCGTGACAGACAAGCGGGATTTCAAACTGGTGGAGGAAACCCTGGGTCGCGCGCTGCAGAAAGAGAGTTTCGATTTTGCGCCGCTGATCGACCGAGCGCGACGGCAGCGCCGCCCGAGTTCGCCGCAGGGCTTTGAATTTCCCACCCAAATCTTCATCGACAACAAAGCCCATCCCACCTACACGCTCATCCAGATCCAAACGGCCGATCGCGTCGGCTTGCTTTACGATCTGTTGCAATGCCTGGACCGCAGCGGCGTGGCCATGGCGCTTTCGCGCATTAGCACACAAAACGGCGCCGCCATGGACACGTTTTATGTAACCGACAGGGTGACGCACGGCAAAATCACCGACTCGAGCCGGATCGCGGCTCTGCAGACCAACCTGCAAAGCGCCACTCTGCCCGGCGAGAAAAATTAGGCGGCCCGACGGAAAAATATCTTACGCACGGCGCTTGCACTGCACGCTGAACTCATAGACTTCTTCCGTTCATGAATGTCCTCATTCTCGCGGCCGGCTATGCCACGCGCCTCTATCCGCTCACCTTGAATAAGGCGAAGCCGCTGCTGGAGGTCGCCGGCAAACCGATGATCGAATGGATCGTGGGTCACCTGGAAAAGGTCGCCGGCCTGAAGACGATTTACATTGTCACCAATGATCGATTCGCGCCGGACTTTACGGCCTGGGCTGAGAGCTACAAGCAGCGACAGCGTGGATACGAGTTCAAGGTTATTAATGACGGATCGACGAGCGACAGCGACAAGCTGGGGGCGATCGGCGATATCAATCTCGCGCTCAGCCGGGAGGATCTGGCCACGGATGATTTACTGGTCGTGGCGGGCGACAATCTGTTTAGCAATTCATTGGATGAGTTCGTCGCGTTTGCCCAGGACAAGGAGGCCACGGTGGCGGTCTACGATGTGGGCAGCCGGGAGACGATTAAGAATTACGGGTGTGTCACCATCGATGCCAAGGGAGTGATCACGCACTTTGAGGAGAAGCCGTCCGAGCCTGCCAGCACCCTCGCGGCAATTGCTCTTTATTATTATGCGCGCGACGTGCTTCCGCTGTTCCGCACTTATCTGGCCGCCGGCAATAATCCCGATCAACCGGGGCGGTTCCTGCAATGGCTCTACACGCGAAAGCCGGTCAATACCTGCCAGTTGAAAGGCCTGTGGCTGGACATCGGCAGCAAGGAGACACTCGAGGAAGCGAACAGGATCTTCCAGCAATTCGCCTGAGACCGGGTTACAGTGCCGCCTCCGGCGGTGGAATTCAGCAACGCCCTTCGCCACCGAGCCGCAGGAATCTGGGTAGCGCACTCGTCTCGAGTGCTGGCGGAGACGTCCCGTCTTCGCGAACTTGGATTTAAAGATTGTTGCGGCGAGACGCCGCAACCAGCACTCGGGACGAGTGCGCTCCCGGTGAAGCGTTTGCCCCACAATTTATTCGGGCTACGCGAGCGCCGGGCACCACCCGCGCTTCTACTTCAATCGTCCTTCGTCGAATTCGATGAGATCGAAATAACTTTTGATGTCTTTCCGGCCTTCTCCGCCCGCGTCCTTCAGGAAGTGGAGGAAACGCGCCTTTTTCGCGGCCGTATCGGGATGCCGGGAGATCATAGCCTGATTCCATTCTTCGATGGCCTCTTCCGAATGCCCCACACCATGTTGCCTGACCCAGTCTAAAATAGCGGCGTCATTGTCCAGACGATGGGCCGCTTCTTCGAACGCGTCACCATCGAGCTTGAGAAAGGCCAGGAGATGTTTATCGAAACCAACCGTCTTGTAATTGTAACCATTGAGCAGGCCCTGGCGATGCAGCTTGGCCTTGTCGATGAGACGCGGAAGATGGACGTAGCCACCCAGCTTCTCGTAGGGACCCCGCGGATACGACTTTCGCTTCAACTCCGCAGCTAAGTCGCCGGCAGCGGCTGGGCGGAAGCGGCAGGAAGTGAAGGTTCCTCCCCGCTCTCCTCGACAGGCTTGGTTTCCGGAAGCAATTCGGCCTGCTTCAAATCGCCCTTTTGGCCAATGACCAGGCCGCCGGAAAAAATTCCGCCTTTCTCGATGGCAAGAGATTTGGCCGTCACGTCGCCCTCGAGCACTCCGGTCTTATGGATATTCACGGCGCCGGTGGCCACGATTTCACCCGACATGCGGCCTTTGATATCGATGCTGCCAACGGTCACCCGGCGGTAGCATTGCACCTCTGCTTTGCGTTCCACGATGACATGCTTCGCACTCAGGCAGCCCGGGATTTTCCCGACGAAGTCGATGGTGGCTGTTTCTTCGCACTGCAAATTGCCGCGCAATCTTCCTTCAATGACGGCCGAACGGCAGACCACGCTCGTGCTGCTGAGATCTCCCTTGGCAGTTAAATGGATCTCGCCACGGGTGCGAATGGAACGACTGAAAGGAGTGTTGATCTTGTAATCGCGCAAATCAATGTGCGCGCTGCATCCGGGACAATTCGTGGAAGTCGCGGCATCGCTAACCTCATGCTTGCGCTTGCATTCGAAGCAGGCGACCACGCGGCTGCGCTGGCGTCCCCAAATCCCTTCGATTTTGCGGAATGCGCTCGGCTCGACCGCGGCAACTTCCGCCTCTTCCTTAACGCGCAACTGCAGCCCGGGCCTGGGCGCAGCGGGCGCAAAATGCCGGCCGCATTGGCGGCAGATTGTGCTTTTGGCCGCCGCATAATCCATCTGCTTAAAGCCGCAGTGCGGACACTCCACACTGACTTTAGCAGGCGATGCTTTTCCCACGTGAACGCCCTGCGGAAGCTTCTTCCCTTAGGCGCGCGCGGCGAAAACCGGCTTGGCCGGCTCATCGTGACGCACCACCTCCGGACTTCTGCCCGAGGATTTCGCGGTCACGGTCATTCCGCTCGTTACTTCGGATTTGCCAATGAAGGTAGCGCCTTCTTCGATGACCAGACGGGCAGCCTTCAGGTCTCCCTGAAGCGTGCACTTCGATTTCAGCTCGCAGCGCTCCGTCACCGTAATGTTGCCCTGAACCTTGCCAAAGACGGTGATCGATTTGGTTTTGATTTCGCCGCGGATATCGGCGTTTTCCCCGATGGTCAGGACGCCTTCGGAATGAATTTCACCCTCGACTTTGCCGTCGATCAAAAGCTCCTTTTGAAATTTGATTGATCCTTTGATTTCCACGTCGCTTGACAGGATGTCTTTGCCGGAATGTTCAGCCATAGTATTTTTGTAGTCGGTTGTTTGTGATGGTCTTGATGGGGGTCTTGATTGTTCGCTGTAAGCGGAACGGGTGTTCTCTTCTGTCCCGGAAAGCAGAGATCCTTCTCCGATGGACGACATCGGCTTCTGCGGGATGAATTTTTTCAACACGCGCTACTATTGTCACCAAGGTACGCCCTGTCAACGGAATCCCTGAAAAGACGCCCAAGTTTTTCACCGATTATTCGCAACCCGGAAAATCTTCCCGGCTGGGTTTTGGGCGGCCAAAACCAGAAAACTTGGCGACACGGCTGGTGCACGATCCAAAATGTAGCAAACGGCATGCTCAGCAATCGGATGACCGAGAATTTGCGCGGATGTTGCCGCGACGCGATCGGCATCGTAAGCGAAGACGAAATCCAGCTGTCTATTTTCCATAATTTCTCGCGCTTTCTGCCAGTCTTCCGTCGCGTAAAAACGCGCCGAGTCGCTGATCCCGCCAAGGCTTTCGTGCGAGCTCCCCGCCACCGCCGGCTGCCCCGACCAGTAGACCAGGGCGGGCGAAAGCCACCACGGCGCCAGGAAGGGATGCCGCTCAGTTGAGCGCAGGGTCACGGCCAGTTCCCGCAGATCAATCCGTTCCCTCCACTCCGCCGTTCGCCGCCCCTGTTCCAACTCGTTAGGCCAGAGCCGCTCGTCCCATTCCCGCGCCATCGGCCAGAGCGAGAAGACAAAAACCGTCCAGACCAGCCAGCGCCTCGAGAACGGCGCCAGCAACGGAGGCAGCGTCACGGCAAACGCCAGCGCAAAAAAATAACCCCAGCGCGCCTGCCACAGAGTGAGCAGAAAAGTTGCGCCTAACAAACCCAGAAACAGAACGAGGCGGCGCCGGTTCGCCGCTCCCGCGAAGTAGCGGGCGCGCCTCACCCAGATGAGCAAAGGGATGGCTGCCACCAGGCAACCGGCCCAACGAAACCAGGTGATGCTCAAAAAAGGCACTCCCTGCAGCTCGCCCAGGGAACGCATCCAATTCTTTCCGTAAGGCTCGGCCCACAACCCGGAGAACGAGGGAAGACGCCGCTCCACCAGGAGCGCGAGCAGAAGCACGAAGAAGAAACAGAGCCAGCCCGCCCCGCGACGGCGGCTGAACAGGCCGGTCTCCGGCGCCGATGGCCCAAGCCAGGAGAAGAGAACGACGAGCGCGAGAAGGATGAATGGCTCGTAGAGCGAGACCCACAGGGCCATGCCCCAGGCGCATCCCGCGGCTACGCTCCAGCCCTTGGAAAAATTGGCCAGCAACGACCACTCGGCACAAAGGGCCACCATCAGGAGGACGATCAAAAGCGACTGATGATCGGGCCGGCCCAGTTCGGTTCCGTGAACCAGAATCGGGCTGGCGGCGAAAAGAATGAGGGTGGGCCAGACGTATCTGAAATTCATTCCGCGCGCCCAACACCAAAGAAACCAGCCGCCAGCCAAGGCTAGCAATGGCGAAACCAGCGCGCCCGCCAGGTCGACGGCGTAGGTCGTGAAAGTAGCAAGGAAGACGGACAGGAGAACAATCAAATAATCGAAAGGCGCGGTCGTGTGCGGAGTTGTTCCCCGCGGAAAATTTTCGAAATC